>NZ_MOWM01000039.1 GCF_016082275.1 Variovorax sp. E3 | reverse complement strand
GCGCCGCCGGGGCGGCGGCCATCGGCTGGGTGACACCAGCCTTGGTGATCGTGACGGGCGCGGCGGAAGCAGCCGCCACGGGCTCCGCCGCGACCGCCGGAGCCGGAGCGGGCGTCGCCGCCCTCCCCGCCTTCGGGTCATGCAGCACCACGCCCTTGCCCACGCCCACGCCGCTGCCCACGGGCCCGATGCTGGCGCCCACGCCGGCACTGGCCGAGCCCGTGACCACGCCGCTGTTGTTCACGGCCACGCCGGCGCCGAGCGGGCCGAAGCCGGTGTTGAGCCCCGCCGAAAAGTTGCCGTCCTTCGTGGCGCCGAGCCCCAGCGAGAGCCCCGGCACCAGCGGAATGCCGATGCGGTAGTGCGAACAGCCGCCCACCATGAGGAGCCCCAGCGCCGCCGAAGCGAGCGCCGCGGTCCGAAGCACGGTGCGCGGCCGGGCGATCACACCAGCAGCGCGTTGACGCGCCTCACGTAGGCGGCCGGGTCGGCCGGCAGGCCGCCTTCGGCCAGCAGCGCCTGGTCGAACAGGATGTTGGCCAGGTCGTCGAAGTGCGACGAGCTTTCCAGCTTCTTCACCAGCGGATGCTCGGCGTTCACCTCGAGCACGGGCTTGAGCTCGGGCGCGGGCTGGCCGGCCTGCTTGAGCATGCGCGCGAGCTGCGTGCTCATGCCGCCGTCCTGCACCACGAGGCAGGCGGGCGAGTCGACCAGGCGCGTGGTCACGCGCACGTCCTCGGCCTTGTCCTTGAGCGCTTCCTTGAGCTTCTCGAGCATGGGCTTGAACGACTCGGCGGCTTCCTCGGCGGCCTTCTTCTCGTCTTCGTCCTGCAGCTTGCCCAGGTCGACCGCGCCCTTGGCCACGCTCTGCAGCGGCGTGCCGTCGAACTCGGTGAGGTAGTTCAGCGACCACTCGTCCACGCGGTCGGTCATGAGCAGCACTTCGATGCCCTTCTTCTTGAACACCTCGAGCTGCGGGCTGTTCTTGGCGGCGGCCAGGTTGTCGGCCGTGATGTAGTAGATGGCGTCCTGGCCGTCCTTCATGCGCGCCTTGTAGTCGGCGAAGCTCACGCTCACGCCGTCGGTGGTGCTCGAGGCAAAGCGCAGCAGCTTGGCGATGCGGTCGCGGTTGCCCATGTCCTCGCCCAGGCCTTCCTTCAGCACCGCGCCGAACTCGGCGTAGAACCTGGCGTACTTGCCCGATTCGTCGGCGGCGGTTGCTGCGGCTTCGGCGGCGGTGGGCGCGTTCTTGTCGACCACGTCGCTGACATCGTTCAGGGCCTCGGTCGGCTCCGGCGCCGGCACCGATTCGCCCGAGCCCACGTCGATCTTGCCTTCGCTGCTTTCAGGGCCGGTCTTCTGCTTCTTCGCCAGGTCTTCGAGCATCGACAGCACGCGCTTGGTGCTGCCTTCGCGGATGGCCTTCACGTCGCGGCTTTCCTGCAGCAACTCGCGGCTCACGTTCAGCGGCAGGTCGGCCGAGTCGATCACGCCCTTCACGAAGCGCAGGTAGCTGGGCAGCAGCGCCTCGGCGTCGTCCATGATGAACACGCGCTTGACGTACAGCTTCACGCCCGCGCTCTTGTCGCGGTTCCACAGGTCGAACGGCGCCTTGGCCGGGATGTAGAGCAGCTGCGTGTATTCGGTGCTGCCTTCCACGCGGTTGTGGCTCCAGGCGAGCGGGGCCTCGTAGTCGTGGCTGATGCTCTTGTAGAACTCTTCGTACTGCTCGGGCGTGATGTCCTTCTTGGGGCGGCTCCATAAGGCGTTGGCCTTGTTCACCGTTTCCCATTCGCCGGTCTTCACCATGTCGCCGGGCTGGTCGTTCTCGCCGTCTTTCCACTCTTCCTTTTCCATCAGGATGGGCAGGGAGATGTGGTCGGAGTACTTGCCGACGATCTGCTTGAGCTTCCAGGCGTTGAGGTATTCGTCGGCGTCGTCGCGCAGGTGCAGCGTGATGCTGGTGCCGCGCTCGGCGCGCGTGATGTCGGTCACCTCGAAGTCGCCGGCGCCGCCGCTGACCCAGCGCACGCCCTGGTCGGCGGGCAGGCCCGCGCGGCGCGATTCGACCGCGATGCTGTCGGCCACGATGAAGCCCGAGTAGAAGCCCACGCCGAACTGGCCGATGAGCTGCGCGTCGGCCTTCTGGTCGCCGCTGAGCTTGCTCATGAAGTCCTTGGTGCCGCTCTTGGCGATGGTGCCGAGGTTGTCGATGGCCTCCTGGCGCGACAGGCCGATGCCCTTGTCGGTGATGGTGATGGTGCGCGCGGCCTTGTCGAAGGACAGGCGCACGTCGAGCTCGGGCTGGTCTTCGTACAGCTCGGGATGGTCGAGCGCCTCGAAGCGCAGCTTGTCGCACGCGTCGGACGCGTTCGAGATCAGCTCGCGCAGGAAGATTTCCTTGTTGGAGTACAGCGCATGCGTCACGAGGTGCAGCAGTTGCGCGACTTCGGCCTGGAACGGGAGTTTGGTTTTGGAGGAATCAGCCATGGAAAAGGAAATATCGGATCGAAAAAATTCTAAGTCGGCATGACCGCCACGAGGTGACGACGCGCCAAGTTTCTCAGGTAAGGCGTGCGTGCCCTTTCACAACAGGCGCGCTGCCAAAGAGTGAGGCGCGTCACATTCTTAACGAAAGAACCGGCCTGCGCCCTCTGTGGCAAGACCCTTGATACACAAAAGGTTACCGTGGATGACACTTCTGAAATATCCTCCCATTCGATACTGAACAGGGCAGCGATGCTCCGGGAAACAGGGATGTCGTTTGATGATTCGAGTGACACTGCGGACTGCGGTCGATACCGCCGGAGCGCGCTGGCGCCCGACCGTCGCGCGTGCGTGGCTCGGTTGCGCAACCGCACTGCTCTGGCTGCCGCCGGCGCAGGCGCAGTCCACTTCCACCACCTCCCCCTCTTCCTCCCCTGCGCCCTCTTCCTCCGGCGGGACCGTGGCGGCTGACGCGCGCATCCAGCCCATGGACCGCGCCCAGGCGGAACAGGCGCGCCTGCGGGCGCTGGCCGCCGCCGCCCCCAAGGCCTACGAAGACCGCTTCATGACGGCGGACACCGACCCCGGCGGCAGCGCCGATGCAACGCCCGAGCCCGAGCAGCCGCAGGGCTTTCGCGCCTGGCTGGTGGAAAGCCGCATCGGCTTCGGCACGGCGTCGGCCACCGGCTTCGGCCGCCAGCATGCGGCCGAGTTCGGCCAGCGCTTCGAATACCGCCGCGAGACGCTCAACTACGGCGAGTTCGTGCTGCAGGCCGACGGGCGCCACCTGAGCGGCAACAACGGCGTGGACGGCGGCAGCATCGGCGCGCTGGGCTACGCGCGCGAGCCCACCAGCGGGCGCTTCACGCTGCGCAACCTGGGCTTTCCCCTGACCACGCAGACCTTCGCGGACAGCGCCGTGGGCGACATCTACAGCGAGCTGACCGACGGCCTGAGCCGCAACTACCGCCTCTCGCTGGGCTCGAGCACGGTGCGCGGGGTCTCGGCGCGCATCTTCAATTCCGACCTCGACCTGCGCGCGGGCTTCGGCCAGCGCGGCAACATGGCCGGCGGCCCCTACCCCGGCTTCGAGAAGAGCCAAGGCTCGCTGGGCTGGCTCGGGCTGACGCAGCGCCTGGGCGAGGGGTGGTTCACCGCGCTGCAGGTCGACCAGGCGCGCGACATTCCGGCCTATTACATCGACCCGCTCTCGGCGCTGGGCTTCGGCCAGAAGAACGTCACGAGCTGGGCCGCCTCGCTGGGCCATGGCCGCGAGGTGGTGCGCGACGGCGACCTGAAGGCGCGCGTCACGCTGGTGGGCAGCCACGTCGACTCGCCGACGGCGGGCGTGCCCACGGGCGGCTCGCAGGGCCTGTTCCTGGAGGCCAGCGCGCGCACCGGGCTCTACCGGCACGAGTTCGGCGTGTACACGGCGCGGCCCAACCTGCACTTCGGCGACTACGCGCTGGCCACCGGCACCGGCGGCGCCTACTGGCGCGTGGACCGCAGCACGAGCCGCATGAGCTGGGGCGCGGGCGTCGACCAGGAGCGCGCGCAGCCCGACGCGAGCTTTCACCTGGCGGGCTATTCGCGCGTGGGCGCGAACGGCAACTTCCAGTACCTGTTCGACCGCGACACCTCGGTGGGCGGCAGCCTGAACGTGTACCGCACGCGCTACGACCGGGGCACGGCCCCCCTCGCGGCCGCCAGCGCGGCCCTGGCGTCCGACGCGCGCAGCCTCTACGGCAACGCCTTCTACCAGGCGCGCTTCTTCGACTGGCCGCGCAGCCGCTTCACGCTGACGGTGCGGCGCAACGAGCTGCTCGTGCGCAACGACCCGGCCGCCACCGGCCAGGAGCTGCAGTGGGAGCAGGACTGGATCGGCGGGCGCTCGGGAACGACGCGCACCGAGTTCACCTCCACCCTGGGCTACGCGCGCGACCGCAGCGGCGGCATCGCGCGCAACTACCCCACGGCCGGCGTGCAGTTCCGCCACGGCTTCGACAACGGCCTGCAGGTGAGCGGCAACCTGCGCTACACCTCGCAAAGCGGCGGCCTGTACACCAGCCGGGGCCTGTCGGGCTCGGTCACGGCCGAGAAGGAGCTGGCGCCGGGCTGGCGCCTGGGCTTCGCGGCCAGCTTCAACCAGGCGCGCGCGGCGATGGTGCCGAGCGCGTTCCCCGGCACCAACCTTTATCGCAGTCAAGAGAAGACCGCGTACGTCTACCTGCGCTGGGAAGGCAGCGCCGGCACGGCCTACCGGGCCGCCGGCATGCGCGGCGGCGGCGCGGGCGGCGGCAGCGTGTCGGGCCACGTGTTCTTCGATGCCAACCGCGACGGCCAGCAGCAGGCCGGCGAAGGCGGCGCGGCCGGCATCGAGGTGCTGCTGGACGGGCGCTACCGCGCCGTCACCGACCGCGACGGCCGCTTCGAGTTTCCGCTGGTCACCACCGGCCGCCACCAGCTGACGCTCATGCTGGACAGCGTGCCGCTGCCCTGGGGCGCGGCCAGCGACAGCGGCATGAGTGTCGATGTCCCCCTGCGTGGCCAGGCCACCGCCGAGATCCCCGTGGTCAAGGTGGGCGAATGAGCGACGCCTTTCATCCGGTTTGTTCCACCCGCGTTCATCACTAGGAGACTTCATGACCCGTAGAACCCTCGCCCCACGCCTGCTCGCCGTATCGCTCGCCACCCTCGCCCTGGCATTGGCCGGCGGCGCCGCCATGGCCGAGAGCCAGTACGGCTCGGGCACGGGCACGATCACCGCGCAGGCCAAGGTCAACCTGAGCGTGACGGTGCCCAAGCTCATCCTGCTGCGGGTGGGGTCGACCAACACCACGGTGGACACGGTCGCATGGACCTCCGGCCTCAGCATTCCCGCCGTGCCCACCACGCCGCTGGCCGGCGTCAACAACACCAACGTCGACTGGAGCGGCGCGGCCCCGGTCGTCACGCCCACCGCGACGGGCAACACGCTCACCGTGTACGCATGGACCAACGCGGGCGCGGGCACCATCAATTGCGCCGTCGGCGCATGGAACGCCATCGGCGGCCCGGCCAACGCGGACTTCACCGTCACGACGACGGGCACGCTGCCGCACCCGGGCGCCAATCTCGGGGCTTGCGCCTCGACCACGTTCACGTCGAACACGGTGGCCACCGGCACCTGGGCCTATGCGCTGGGCGGCGCGCCGGCCTCATGGGTCGCGAACACCTACACCAACACCATCACCTACACGGCCCAGGGCATCTGATGCGCGGCGGGTCGCGGAACCGGTGGTACCGCGCCGCGATGACGGCGGCGACGGCGGCGGCGGCGCTGGCGGCCTGCGCCGCGCTGCCCGCGCACGCCGTCATCACCATCGTGACCGACACGGGCAGCTCCTACGGGCTGACCTTGCGCGTCGGCTCGCCCGGCACCACGGTCGACACCGTGGCCTTCAGCGTCACGGGCGCCAACGCCGGCCTCACGCCCACGGCGGTGACCGGCTCCCCGTCGATCACGGTCTGGGTCACGCCGGTGCGGCCCGTCTCCACCAACAACACCATCGCGCGCCCGGTGACGCTGCGCGTGGATTCGGCCGTGGCGCTGGCCTGCCAGTCGGGCGGCTGCGGCTCGGCGACCATTCCCTTCAGCAAGATCAGCTGGACGGCCTCGGGCAACGACAACGCCGCGTCGGGCGACATCCAGAACGGCAGCTTCGACGGCAGCGCCAACCAGACGATCGCAAGCTACAACGCCAACGCCTCCTTCTGCGTCGGGCTGCTGGGCCTGCCGTGCGTGCTGGGCGTCGGCACCTGGACCTACCAGTCGCGGCAGCTGGCGTCCACGACGCTGCTGTTCTCCTACGCCAACGACACCGTCTACCCGGGCGGCACCTACACGGGCACCGTGCGCTTCACGGCGTCGATGGAATGAGCGCGCGGCGCCTACGCCCACGTCTGCGCGCGCTGGCCTGCGCGCTGTGCCTCGGCACGGCCGCGGCGGCGTGGGCGCAGGTCGCGCGCTGGACGACTCGGCCTCGCCGCGCGCGCAGGTGCGCGGCGCTTCAGCAGCGCCCAGGGCATGGACGGCAACCTGCTGGTGCTGCCCTTCGGACGCATCGAGTACCGCCTGGCCACCAGCCCCTACGTCGGGCGGCGCGCGCGCATCTTCTACGTGATCCCGCCGGCCATCGTGGGGCTGCGCTCGCCGGCCGGCCTGCGCATCGACTGGCGCGGCAGCGGCGCCTTCGCCGGCGGCTCGGGCCGCCCCGGCAACCGCGTGCAGGTATGGAACGGCGTGGTGCAGACGCCGTGGATGAACGAAACCTTCGACCTGACGCTGCGCGTCGATCCGCGCGAGCTGCGCATGCCCGCGGGTTCCGCGCTGAGCTTCGAGTCGACCTTCGAGATCGAGACCTTGCCATGAACGACACCTTCGAGTCCCTTCGCGCCGCGCGCCGCGCGCTGCTCGCCGCCTTGTCGGTGCTGCTGGCCATGGCCGCGGCCGGCGTCGCCGCCGCGCCGTTCGAGGTGGCGGTCATGCCCTCGCGCTTCGAGCTCGCGGGCAAGGCCGGCACGCGCATCGGGCAGTCGCTGGACATCCACAACCTGGCGCCGGTGGCGACCGAGGTGGCGATACGCACCATCGACTGGAGCTATTCGCCGGAGGGCAACATCGGCTACCACGACGAGCTGATGCCCGGCAGTTGCCGGCCCTGGGTCATGCTGGAGCGGCGCACGCTCTCGGTGCCGGCGCGCAGCAAGAAGTCGTTCCGCTTCCAGGTCGAGCCGCCCGCCGACGCGCCGCGCGGCGAGTGCCGCTTCATGATCGCCATCGAGGGCACCGAGCCGGCGCAGCAGACCGTCATCCGCAGCGGCGGCGCGAGCCTGAACCTGCCGGTCACGGGGCGCATCGCGGTGGCGGTGTACGTGCTGCTCAACGGCGCCGAGCCCAAGCTGGAGATCCGGCAGATCGCCAGCGGCGACGCCGAGGGCGCGCGGCGCTCGCTGATCACCGTGGTCAACACGGGCGACGCGCACGGGCGGCTCGAAGGCAGCCTGGACGCCACCGACAGCAAGGGCCGCGCGTTCGAGCTGGTGCCCGAGGGCACGCCGGTACTGCCCGGCCAGACCCGCACGCTGGCGCTCGTGCCCAAGAGCGACGGCGGGCAGCCCGCGCAGCCGCCCGTGTATCCGGTGAAGGCCAGCGGCACGCTCGACTGGGACAAGGGCAGCTTCAAGGTGGACGTGGAGCTGAAGTGAAGCCCCGCAAGGCATGCCATCGCGACGGCGGCGCCGTCGTGGTGGCATGCCTGCTGGCCGTGGCCACGGCCCCCGTGCAGGCCGCCAGCGCCACCGCGGGCCCGAGCAGCAACGTGCCGCTGGTGACGGGGCCGGTGTCGCTCAACTTCACGCTCGCCATCGACAAGTTCATCTTCTTTCGCATCGGCGACGGCGCCTGGCCCATGCCGGGCGGCACCACCAGCGGCGTGAGCTTCCTGGTGGCGCCGACGATTCCCGGCGGGCCCACCACGCCGACGGCCGGCAACAACAAGCCGGTGAACTGGAGCGGCGCCGCGCCGGTGCTGGGCGTCACGCCGAGCAACAACGCCCTGGCCGTCGAGGTGCGCAGCAACGCCGGCAAGATCGGCCTGCACGCCACGGTGACGACACCGCTCACGAGCACGGTGGGCACCATCCCGATGTCGGAGATCACGATCAGCTCGAGCGACACCAACCTGCCCGCGCCGGTGATTCCCAACACAGGCAGCGGCGCCACGGTCAACGTGGCCTCCACCGATTCCACCGGCCTCGTCACCATGCGCACCGCGACCTGGACCTTCCAGTACGCCAACCTGGCCAGCCGCACGGCCGGCACGTACAGCGGCGTCGTCACCTTCACGGCCAGCTCGCCCTGAATGCCCTGAATGCCCTGAATACCCTGATGCCGGCGCTCCCGCGCAAGTCAGGTGGCGCTGGGATTGATCCCCAAAGCTTGCAAGCTGCCCTTCCACCCTCTCAGGAGCTTTGCATGAACAACAAGAACCCCGCAGCGCTGTGGATCGCCGCCTGCCTCGGCCTCGCCGCCTTCGCCGCACAGGCGCAGGTGCCCGCGGATGCGCCGGCCGGCACCACCGTGCAATGCAAGGACGGCAGCTACGCCTCGCCCGACACCAAGTCCGGCGCCTGCCGTGGCCACAAGGGCATCAAGACCTGGTTCGGCAAGGGCGCCGCGGCTGCGCCCGCCGCGCCGGCCGCGGCGACGGCACCCGCCGTGGAAACCCAGTCGGCCAGCGTCGACAAGACCGGCGTGGCGCCGAGCACCGGCACGGCCACGCGCACGCCCGGCGCCCCCGACCTCACGAAGATGGCAGCCGCGCCCGGCGGCGGCGCCGGCAAGGTGTGGGCCAACGACGAGACCAAGGTCTACCACTGCATGGGCGACCGCTACTACGGCAAGACCAAGAAGGGCGAGTACCTGAGCGAGGCCGATGCCAAGGCCAAGGGCATGCACGCCTCGCACAACAAGGCGTGCTCCTGAACCGGGCTGAGCCGAATGATCAGCGCGGCTGCGACTCGACCTCGCGCGTCCAGCGGTCGATGAGCCGCTTGCGCTCGGCCGCCTTGCCGTACTTCTCGAAGTCGTACTTGATGAGCTTCACGTCGGCCATCGACGGAATGCGCGGGTCGGGCTTGAAGGTCTTGTTGGCCGGCGACTGCAGGCTGCCCGCCGTGCCGCCGATGGCCTGGCCCGCGGGGCTCATGAGCCAGTCGTAATAGCGCCTGGCGTTCTCCTTGTTGCGCGCGCCCTTCACGAGGGCGATGCCGCCGACCTCGTAGCCGGTGCCCTCGCAGGGCGCGGCGGTCTTGACCGGGAATTTGTCATACCGCCAGCGCTCGAAGCCGAAGATGAAGCTCACGCCGATGGCCACCTCGCCCTTGGCCACGTTGGGCGCCTGCGCCTGGCCGCTGCGGGTGTAGCTGGTCACGTTGCGGTGCAGCTTCTTCAGGTAGTCGAAGGCCGCGTCCTCGCCCATCTGCTGCACCAGGCCCGCGATGATGGTGTAGGCCGTGCCGCTGGAGGCCGGGTGCGAGATTTCGATCTCGCCCTTGTATTCGGGCTTGACCAGGTCGGCCCAGCACCTGGGCTCGTGCAGCTTCTTTTTCTTCAGCAGGTCGGTGTTGAAGCCGAAGCCGATGGCGCTCGTGTAGAAGCCGCCCACCATGTTCTGCGACATCGCGTACTGCCGCACCGACCAGTCGTACAGGTCGTTGATGTAGGCCGGCCGGTAGGGCTCCAGCAGCCCCTGCTCGGCCGCCTGCAGGAACGGGTCGCCCGTGCCGCCCCACCAGATGTCGGTCTTGGGGTTGGCGGCTTCCGCGCGCAGCTGGGCGCCGATTTCGCCGGTGCCCTTGTGGGCCTGCTGCACCTTGATGCCGGTCTCGCGCGTGAAGGCCGCGGCAGCCGCCTCGCACCAGCCCGCATCGGTGCTGCACAGCGCGTTGACGGTGCCCTGCGCGGCGGCGCTCGGCGCGGCGAACAGGGCCGCGGCGGCAAGGCTCGCCAGGCCCAGGGGCGCGGCCAGGTGTCGGATGGCGAAAGGGGGCATGGGGCGGGTCTCCTCGTTGTTCGAAACCGCAGGATAGCGCCCGCATCGCGGGGCGGCGACGAGGGTTTTCAGCGCGCGGCCAGCAGCGGCGGCAGGTGTTCGGCCAGCCAGTCGACCACCACGCGCGTCTTCAGCGGCAGGTAGCGGCTGCGCGCGCGGATCACGTGCAGCGCGAAGCCGAAGGGCCGCGGCTCGTCGAACACGCGCACCAGCGTGCCGGCCGCGAGCGCATCGGCGGCCAGCCAGGCCGGCAGGCGCGCCAGGCCCATGCCGCCGATGGCGGCCTCGAGCAACACCTCGGCGCTGTCGCAGCGCAGGCGCGAGGGCAGCGTCACGTCGATCGTCCGCGCGGGGCCGCCGTCGTCGACATGGAAGCGCCACGTCGAGACCTGCCCGTCGCGCGCGTAGAACACCGCCTCGTGCGGCGCGACGAGCTCGCCTGCGCAGCGCGGATGCCCGCGCTCGGCCAGGTAGGCAGGCGCGGCGCACAGCACCATCACTGCGTGCCCACCTGCCGCGCGACAAGCTCGGCGGTGTCGGCCAACTCGCCGCTGCGGATGGCCAGGTCGAGCCCTTCTTCCACGAGGTCCACGCGCCGGTCGTTGAACGAGAGCTCGAGCGACAGCTGCGGGTGCCGCCGCGCCAAAGCCAGCAGCAGCGGCCCCACCTTCAGCCGGCCCAGCATCGCGGGCATGCTCAGGCGCACCAGGCCCGAGGCGGTGCTGCGCGCCACGTCGCCACGGCCTCGGCCGCCTCGAGCTCGGCCAGCACGCGGCGGCAGCGCTCGTAGTAGCCGTGGCCTTCCTCGGTGAGGCTTTGGCTGCGCGTGGTGCGCAGGAAGAGCCGCGTGTTCAGCCGCGCCTCGAGCCGCGCGATGCTCTTGGCCACCGCCGAGCGCGTGACGTGCAGGCGCTGCGCGGCCAGCGCGAAGCTGCCCGCCTCCACCGCCGCGACGAATTCCTCGATACCCTGCAGACGTTGGCCCATTGGAGACTTTCAAGCACCAGTAAGGCGAAAATTATCCGCCACCGGGTACACGGCATCCTCAATAGCATGACGACTCCCTTTTTCCCTGGAGTCCTCTCATGCAAGAAGCTCGAACGCTGCGCCGCTGGCAATTGCCGGTGCTCGGCCGCGCGAACCTCGAACAGGCCGAAGCGCCGCTGCCCGCGCCGGGCGCGAACCAGATCCTGGTGCGGGTCGGCGCGGTGGCGCTCAACTACCGCGACCTGCTGATGGTGCAAGACGGCATGGGCATGCCGCTGGCGCTGCCCTTCACGCCCGGCTCCGACATGGCGGGCACCGTGGTGGCCGTCGGCGAGGGCGTGACACGCTTCGCGGTGGGCGAGCGCGTGATCAACACTTTCTGGGGCGGCTGGATCGACGGCCGCTGGCAGCCCGATGCCACGCTGCTCGGCGGCCCGGGGCCGGGCATGCTGGCCTCGCACGTGTGCATCGACGCGGCCTGGGCCGTGGCCGCGCCCGCCACGCTGAGCCTGGCCGAGGCCAGCACCCTGCCCTGCGCGGGCCTCACCGCCTGGTTCGCGCTG
Organism: Variovorax sp. E3; assembly: GCF_016082275.1. Lineage (GTDB taxonomy): Bacteria > Pseudomonadota > Gammaproteobacteria > Burkholderiales > Burkholderiaceae_C > Variovorax. The sequence goes on along the minus strand of NZ_MOWM01000039.1, from coordinate 40,927 downwards.
GTGGAGACCGGGGCGCTGCGCGCGGGCCAGACGGTACTGATCCACGGCACCGGCGGTGTCGCGCTGTTCGGCCTGCAGATCGCGCGGCTGCATGGCGCGCAGGCGATCGTGGTCACGGGCAGCGAAGAAAAACGCGCGCGGGTGCTCGCGCTCGGCGCCTCGCATGCGCTGGCGCGCGACAGCGACTGGCCCGCCGAAGTGCGCCGCCTCACGCACGGGCGCGGCGCGGACCATGTGCTCGAACTCGCGAGCGGCCCCAACCTCGACCGATCGCTGCAGGCGCTCGGGCAGGGCGGGCGCGTGTCGGTCATCGGCATGCTCGAAGGCGAAACGCTGAGCGCGTCGTTCTATGCCATGGTGCTGGGCCGCGCCGCGGTGCAGGGCATCGGCGTGGGCCACCGGCGCGCGCTCGAAGACCTGGTGCGCGCCATCGACGTGAATGCGCTCGAGCCGGTGATCGCGGCGCGCTATGGCTTCGACGAAGTGCCGGCGGCGCTCGACCACCTCGCGCGCGGGCCCTTCGGAAAGATCGTCGTCACGTTCTGAAAATGTCGCTCTGGGAAACGTGACGGAATGCTCAGGTCGCGAGCGCCACCCTCTTGCGCGAATCTACAAAGTCACAGCAACCGTGAATAGGTTCCGATAGGCCGAAAGACATGCTGCGCACCCCCCCTTGTCGTTCCTAGAATCCGCCCCGCGCAAAGGCCGGGGGCCGGCGCAACTTCTCAACTTCAGGATGGAGCGTCATGGAACACAGTACCTACAAAAAATGGTCGGCCGAGTTCATTGGTACTTTCTGGCTCACGCTCGGAGGCTGCGGCAGCGCGGTCCTGGCCGCGGCCTTTCCAGGTACCGGCATCGGTTTTCTCGGGGTCGCGCTGGCCTTCGGCCTCACGGTCGTGACGGGGGCGTATGCGCTGGGCCCGATCTCGGGCGGGCACTTCAACCCGGCGGTGTCGATCGGCCTGGCGGCCGCGGGCCGTTTCAAGGTCTCGCAACTCGCGGGCTACATCGTGTCGCAGGTGCTCGGCGCCATCGCGGCGGCGGGCGTGCTGTACCTCATTGCCACGGGCAAGCCGGGCGCGGACATCGGCGGCTTCGCCACCAACGGCTACGGCGAGCACTCGCCCGGCAAGTACGGCCTCACGGCCGCGCTGGTCTGCGAAGTGGTGATGACGGCGGTGTTCCTGATCGTCATCCTCGGCGCCACCGCCAAGCGCGCGGCCGGCGGTTTCGCGGGGCTGGCGATCGGCCTGTGCCTCACGCTCATCCACCTGGTGTCGATCCCCGTGACCAACACCTCGGTGAACCCGGCACGCAGCACGGGCCCGGCCCTGTTCGGGCCGTCCTATGCGGTGTCGGAGCTGTGGTTGTTCTGGGTGGCGCCCATCGCGGGCGCCATCCTCGGCGCGCTGATCTACCGCGCCCTGCTCAGCGGCAACGACGACTGAGAAAGACTCAGCTGCCGCTGCCCGACTTCACCATCGGCAGCGAAGTCGATTGCCCGATCGGCTCGGTGCGGTCGGGTGCGAGGCCGCATAGGCGCCGGCCTGGATGTCGGCCACCGGCATCGTCGAGCTCATCGCGGGTGCGCTGGTCGACTGGCCGATGGGTTCGGTACCGGTCGGGCGGGCAGCCGCCATGGCGCCGGCCTGGACTTCAGGCTTTTCAGGCGAGTTCATCTGCAGCGGATGAAAGTCCGAGCCGTCGGTGGTCTCGGCCGATGCAGCGACAGTGCCCAGCGCCGCGAGCGCAGCAAAGGAACCGACGGCGAGAAGCTTGAAGGAAATGCGCATGGTGTTTTCTCCTGGGTACAGGTCGTCTCCGGCCTCGAGCCATCGCGCGAACTGCGCGTGGCAGGGCCTGAATGCACTCTAGGCACGCCGACTGAGATGAAGGTGAGTGAAGACTGAGGCACGGGTGAGCGAAGACTTAGGCGCAGGTGAGTGCAGCCTTCGTGCCTTGATGCTTTGGTTCACTCGCGGGCCGAACGACCCGCAACGACCGCTCAGGACGCCGCAGGCAGGTGCACCCGCGCCATCAACCCCAGCCCGTCGGTGCGATTGCGCAGCTCGATGCGCAGGCCGTTGCGCTCCGCCGCCGTGCGCGCAATGGCCAGCCCCAGCCCGCTGCCGCCCGCCGCCGAACCCGGCACGCGAAAGAAGCGGTCGAACACGCGGGCGATCTCGGCCTGCGGAATGCCGGGGCCGTTGTCGAGCACGTCGACCACCATGTGGCCGTCGACACGGTGCAGCCGCACGTCGACCACGCCGCCCTCGGGCGCATAGCGCAGCGCGTTGTCGATGAGGTTGTCGAACACGCTGCGCAGCTCGGCGGCCGGCGCGAACACCACCGCCGCGATGCCGCCCTCGAAGCCGATGTCCACGCGCCGCGCATCGGCCAGCACCATCAGCTGGCTCACGCTCTCGCGCAGCAGCACCTCGATGTCGACGCGCTCGCCCGCGGCGCTGCGTTGCGGCGCGTCCTGCCGCGACAAGTTGAGCAATTGCTCGATCAGGTGCTGGGCGCGCGTCACGCCGGCCTCGAGCTGGTTGAAGCGCTCGGTGGCTTCGCCGGCCGGCACGTGCGCGCGCAGGTTCTCGATCTGCAGGCCGATGGCGGCCATCGGCGTGCGCAGCTCGTGCGCCGCGTCCTGCACGAAGCGGCGCTGCGTGGCGAAGGCACTGCGCACGCGCGACAGCAGGTTGTTGAAGGCGCCCACCAGCGGCGCGATTTCTTCGGGCACGCGCGCCAGCGACAGCTCGGTGGGGCTGCGCTCGTCCTGCGAGGCCACGTCGCGCGCCACCGCGCGCAGCGAGCGCGAGGCCGCCGACACGATGATCCACAGGATAAGCAGCGCCAGCGGCAGCAGCAGCGTGATCGGCAGGCCTTCGAGCAGCGCGCGGCGCAGGGCGCGGCGGCGGCGGTAGTCCTCGTTCTGCAGCACCTGCACGCGCGGCTGGTCGGCGCGCTGGCCGGGCTCGGCGGTGAACACGCGCCAGCTCGACTGCGCATGCGCGCCCGTGTTCACGTCGTTGAAACCGGGGCTGGCCTGCAGCGGCACCGCCAGCACGGGCCACGAACTGGCGCGCAGCGTGTGGCCGTCGGCGCTCCAGATCTGCACGATGAAGGTGCCGCGCGAGAACGCGGCCTCGCCGTCCATGGGACGCGGCGTCTTCATCGGGTCGCTGCCCGCGTACGACTCGGCCACCAGGCGCATCTGCTCGTCCATCGAGTTGTGCACGAGGTTGCCGTAGGCCACGAAAGAGAACCACGCCGTGAGCACCGCCGCACCCAGGTGCAGCGTGATGAGCCACAGCAGCAGTTGCGTGCGCAGCGAGTGCGGCCGCCACCAGCGGCCGCCGCTGCGCGCCACCCCGGTCATGCCGCCACGCGCCAGCCCAGGCCGCGGACGTGCGGATGGAGTCGGCGCCCAGCTTGCGGCGCATGCCGTGGATCAGCACGTCGATGGCGTTGCTGGTGACTTCCTCGCCCCAGCCGTAGATGCGGTTCTCGAGCTGCTCGCGCGAGAGGATGGCGCCGGGCCGCTCCAGCAGCGCGTGCAAGAGCGCGAACTCGCGCGCGGTGAGCGCCTCGCGTTCGCCGTTGACCAGCACCTCGCGCGTGGTGAGGTCCAGCTGCAGCGTGCCGCTGCCGACCAGCGAATGCGCCGCGCCGTCGCGGCGCCGCACGATGGCCCGCATGCGCGCGAGCAGCTCGCGGAATTCGAAGGGCTTGAGCAGGTAGTCGTCGGCGCCCAGGTCGAGGCTGTGGATGCGGTCGTCCAGGCCGTCGCGCGCGGTGAGCACCAGCACCGGCGTGGCGTCGCCGCGTTCGCGGGCTCGCCGCAGCACCTCGGTGCCGTCCTGCTTGGGCAGGCCCAGGTCGAGCAGCACGCAGGTGTAGCCGCCGTCGCCCAGGGCGCTTTGCGCCAGCTCGCCGTCGCGCACCCAGTCCGCGGACCAGCCCGCGCCCTCGAGCGCCTGCTTGAGGCTGCGCCCGATCATTTCGTCATCTTCCACCAGCAGAACGCGCATCGCGGCGACTCCTTCGGCCGCAAGGTAGCACGCGATCGGGATGACCGGAAGTGCCTGCGCCGGGCGCAGCGTAGGGGCGAATACTTAGTGGACGCTTATGCGCCTGTCGCGCCGCGGGGTCATGGCAGGCGCACGGCATGGCTTTCGCCCTCGCCGTCCGACGCGAAGGCCAGCAGCCGCAAGGCTTCTTCCTCGACGCCGAGGCGCTCGGCCTTCGACCAGCGCGTGAAGGGTTCCAGCGCCACGGTGGCCGCGCGCTTGTCCCGCTCGACCTTCCAGGTGCCGGCCACGAAGCCGTCGAGCAGCACCGTGCCGCGCACGATGCCGTTGGCGGTGAACACGCGGGGCTTGTGTGCTTCGCTCAGCACGCGGGTGCGGTCGGCGTGCGCGAGCAGCAGGTTGTCCCACTCGGCGACGAGGCGCGGCGGCGCGGGGGTGTCGGGGTCGGGGCGGGGTGCGCGGGGCAGGTCGAACAGCTCTTCGCCCTGCGCGCCGGCGAACACGCGCAGTTGCGGCCGCAGGCGCTCGGCTACGGCCTTCCAGCCCGTGAGGCCCGACCACGCACCGGCATCGGCCAGCGTGGCAGGGCCGAAGGCGGCGAGGTAGCGCAGCAGCAGGTCGTCTTGCGTGGCCGGAGCCGGAGGAGGCTCCCCGGTGTCGGCCAGCCAGTCGCCCAGGGGCTGCAGCACCGCGTTCTGGTGCGAGTTCCAGCTGCCGGCGGGCGGCAGGTGCGCCAGCGGCAGGTTGTTGCGGATCAGCGCGGCCAGCGATGCGGGCTCGCGCCCCTGCCATTGCAGTGCCAGCGCCTGCCCCAGTTCCGTGCCGGTGCGGGGACGCTCGCCGAGCAGGGCCTTTCCCGCCGCGACCACGGCCGCGCGGTCGAGGCCGTCGAGCGCGCGCTTGTGGTTGCCCAGCAGCCCGCGCTGGTGCACGGGCTCGAGCAGCGGACGCCAGGCCAGCGCGTCGGCGGCGGTCATGAGGTGCAGGGTGGAGCGCAGCGTCGACAGGCGCACGATGCGGCGCTTGCGCATCGCCTCGGTCAGCTGGTCGCGCCCGAAGCCTTCGAGCCGGCTCCACAGGCCGATGTACGGCGGGTTCGGCGCCTGCGCCTGCAGGCCGGCCAGCCGCTCGACGGCCTGCACGACCGACAGCTTGCGGCGTTCGAGCAGCAGCTGCCGCGCCAGGGTGGCGCGGTTCAGCGCGCGCAGGCTCAGAACTTCTCGTGCGGCCCGAGGTAGCGCCATTGCCCCACCGGCAGGTTGCCCAGCATCACCTTGCCGATGCGCACGCGCTTCAGGCCCACCACCTTCAGGCCGACCAGCTCGCACATGCGGCGGATCTGCCGCTTCTTGCCTTCGGTGAGCACGAAGCGCAGCTGCTCGGGGTTCTGCCACTCGACCCGCGCCGGCTTCAGCGCCTGGCCATCGAGGCTCAGGCCGTGGCGCAGCCGGGCCAGCATGGCCGGCGGGAACACCGCCTGCACGTTGCTGGTGACGGGGTCGTCGTCGTCCATGCGAATCAGCTGGCCGGTGGGCGCGGGCTGGCCCAGGCCGTGGTAGGCCACGCGCACCAGGTATTCCTTTTCCATCACCGAGTCTTCGCCGATGAGCTGGCGCGCGACGCGCCCGTCCTGCGTCATGACCAGCAGGCCGATGGAGTCGATGTCGAGCCGGCCGCACGGCGCCAGGCCGCGTAGCTGCTGCGGGCTGAAGAAGAAGCGCGCGTTGTCGTCGGCCCAGCGGTTCTGCGGCGTGAACAGCGTGACCGCCGGCTCGTGGCCGTCTTCGGCCTGGCCGCTCACGAAGCCGATGGGCTTGTTGATGAGGATGGTGACCTGGTTGGCCTGCTGGCCCTTGGCTGCCTTGTCGATCTCGATGCGGTCGGACGGCGTGACCTTCACGCCCATCTCGGCCGGCTTGCCGTTGACCTTCACCCAGCCGTTGGCGATCCACTCGTCGGCTTCGCGGCGCGAGCACAGCTTGAGCTCGGCCATGCGCTTGTTCAGGCGCACGGGCGCGTTGGGGGAGGTAGAGGGCTCGGTCATCGGAAGGGGCTTGATCATGGGGCGGCACCGATGCTATCCTGAACCCAGCGCGAGTTGATCGCGCCATTTTTGGGGGATTCCCAAGTGAACACGCAAAACGCACGCAAGTACCAGTACGCCATCGTCATCGGGCGCTTCCAGCCCGTTCATTTCGGACACCAGCGACTCATCGAAGAAGGCCTTCGCGCCGCCGATCGGGTCATCGTGGTGGTCGGCTCCGACCGCAAGCCACGCAGCGTCAAGAACCCCTTCACCTTCGACGAACGCGAACGCATGGTGCGCGCCTGCCTGCGCGGCACCGAGCAGATGCGCGTGAGCGTCGTCGGCGTGGGCGACTCGCCCTACAACGACCAGATCTGGATCGCGTCGATCCAGTCGGCGGTCGAGCGGCTCATCGCGCAGGACGGCCATGCGCCCGCCAAGGCCAGGGTGGCGCTGGTGGGGCACCTGAAGGACGCGTCGAGCTACTACCTCAAGCTGTTCCCGCACTGGGAGTTCGCCGGCCAGAACAGCGTGGAGAGCCTGAACGCCACCGACGTGCGCAGCCTCTACTTCGACCCCGAGAACCGCGGCCAGCTGGCGCGCGCCGACCTGCCCGACGGCACGGCCGCGTTCCTCGACCAGTTCACCCGCACCGCCGACTACGCCGAGCTGTGCGAAGAGCGCGCCTTCCTGGTCGACTACCGCGACAAGTACCGCTACGCCGGCAGCGACTTTCCGCCGATCTACACCACGGTCGACGCCATCGTGGTCGAGGCCGGCCACATCCTGCTGGTGCGGCGCAAGTTCCACCCCGGCAAGGGCACGTGGGCGCTGCCCGGCGGCTTCGTCGGCCAGCACGAGCGGCTGCAGGACGCGGCCATCCGCGAGCTGAAGGAAGAAACCCGGCTCAAGGTGCCCGTGCCCGTGCTCAACGGCAGCATGAAGGCCAGCCATGTGTTCGACGCGCCCGACCGCTCGCAGCGCGGCCGCACCATCACGCACGGCTTCTTCTTCGAACTGGCGCACAACCAGTGGACCGGCCTGTCGGACGTGCGCGCCGACGACGACGCGGCCGAGGTGCGCTGGGTGCCGATTGCCGAGTTCCTCGACATGCAGGACCGCATCTACGAAGACCACTTCTTCATCGCGAACCATTTTCTGGGTGGCCTGGGCAAGAACTGAAAGACGACGGTCCAGGCTTTTTTGTCAGCAAGCAAGAACGGCCCCGGTTGACGGGTGCCACAGTGAAAGGAGCTTTCACACATGAACCGCAATCTCACCTCCTCGCCCCTGGGCAACAACCTGCTGCTGCGCACCGACTCGTACAAGGTGTCGCACTGGATGCAGTACCCGCCCGGCACGCAAACGGTGTACAGCTACATCGAGTCGCGCGGCGGCATCTTCAGCCACTCGCTGTTCTTCGGGTTGCAGGCTTACCTGCGCGAATACCTGCAGACGCCGGTGACGCGCGACGACGTCGAGGAAGCCGCTGCCCTCATGGCCGCGCACGGCGAGCCCTTCAACCGCGAAGGCTGGCTGCGGCTGATCGACAAGCACGGCGGGCTGATGCCGGTGCGCATCCGCGCGGTGCCCGAGGGCAGCGTGACGCCGGTGCACAACGTGCTGGCGACCATCGAGAACACCGACCCTGAGTTCTTCTGGATCACGAGCTTTCTGGAGACCGAGCTGCTGCGCGCGATCTGGTACCCGACCACGGTGGCCACGCTGTCGGCGGCGGCGCGCACCACGCTGCTGCGGTATCTCGAAGCGACCTGCGACGACCCGCAAGGGCAGATCGCCTTCAGGCTGCATGACTTCGGCGCGCGCGGGGTGTCGAGCCTCGAGTCGGCGGCGCTGGGCGGCATGGCGCACTTGGTCAACTTCATGGGCACCGACACGCTGGCCGCGCTGGTCGCCGCGCGCCGGTATTACGACTGCGACGTGGCGGGCTTCTCGATTCCCGCGGCCGAGCACAGCACGATCACGGGCTGGGGCCGCGAGCACGAGGCCGATGCCTACGGCAACATGATCGACCAGTTCGGCAAGCCGGGCGCGACGTTTGCGGTGGTGAGCGACAGCTACGACATCTTCACGCCTGCGCGCGCATCTGGGGTGGCGAACTGAAGGCGAAGGTGGTGGCGTCGGGCGCGACGCTGGTGGTGCGGCCGGACTCGGGCGACCCGGCGGAAACGACGCTGAAGGTGGCGCAAATTTTGGCCGACCGTTTCGGCACGACGACCAATGCCAAGGGTTTTCGGGTGCTGAACAATGTGCGCATCATCCAGGGCGACGGGGTGAATCTCGATTCGCTGCGGCTGTGCCTGTCGAACTTTTTCCACAATGGTTTCTCGACGGAAAACATTTCGTTCGGCATGGGCGGGGGGCTGTTGCAGCAGGTCAATCGCGACACGATGCAGTGGGCGATGAAGTGCTCGGCCATGCAGGTGAACGGCGAGTGGCGCGATGTCTACAAGTCGCCCGTAGGCGACGTGAGCAAGGCTTCGAAGAAGGGGCGGCTTGCATTGGTTCGCAATGCTCGAGGCGACATGCAGACCCTTCGCGAAGAAGCGCTTGCGGCGGGCCAAGTCGATGAGTTGCAGACGGTGTTCGAGAACGGGCGCATCGTTCAGAGCACGACTTTCGATGCCATTCGTGAGCGGGCTGCGGCGGGGGTGAATCAGTTCGTGACTTCTCGGGCGCCGCTCTGAAGGCGGGGTCGGGTTCTTTCGGGGCGGGTGCACAGGACACCGGGTACTCCCCTCCGCGAATGTCCCCCGGGGCTGCGCCCCTCCTCCTCCTTTATTTCGCTGCGGGGAGTACCCGATGCCCTGCGCACTAGGGCACGCTGCTGGCGCTCGCCGATCAACCAGGGCTCTGAGCGATCACGTCGATGGTGTGCTCTGCGCAGCGAAATAAAGGAGGAGGCCGAAGGCCGGGGGACATTCGCGGAGCAGAGCACACCGTCGGCGTGATCGTCGTCACAGATCCGCAGAGTGAGCCCTTTGTCACCGTGCAAGCCGTTGTCGAGGTGGCCCACAGAAGGCGGTGCCACATCGCATGGCCATAATCCGCGCAGATCTCCGAATTCATGACCAAACTCCTGATCCTCAGCGTGAGCGCCGGCAACGGCCACGTGCGTGCAGCACAGGCGCTTGCCGCCACCGCCCAGTCCCTCGCCCCGCCCTGCACGGCGGTCCACATCGATGCCATGGCCCACGTGGCCGGCGGCTTTCGGAAGGTCTACACCGACTGGTACATCCAGCTCGTGAACCGGGCACCCGAGCTGTGGTCTTACCTGCACCAACGCACGGACACCACGCCGCACCACGCCCCCTCGCAACGCCTGCGGCGCGGCATCGAGCGGCTGAGCACCGGGGCGCTGGTGAAGGAGATCCGGCGCGAGCAGCCCGATGCGGTGATCTGCACGCACTTTCTGCCGGCCGAACTGCTGATGCGCGAACGCAACCGGGGGCGCATCGACTATCCCGTGTGGCTGCAGATCACCGACTACGACCTGCACAACATGTGGCTGGTGCCGGGCATGGCGGGCTATCTTGCGGCGACCGAAGAGGTGGCGTTTCGCTTGCGGGCGCGCGGCATTCCGGCGGACCGTATCCATGTCACCGGCATTCCGGTGATGCCGGCGTTTTCCGAGCCCGACGTGCCTTCGCTGTCTCGCAACGCCTGCGCGGCCGAGCTGGGCCTCGACCCGTCGCGGCCCGTGTTGCTGATGGCTTCGGGCGGTGCGGGTGTGGGTGACCTGCCGAGCATGGTCGAGCGCGTGCTCGGCCTCGGCGGTGAAGGCAACTTCCAGGTGATCGCCGTCGCCGGCCGCAACGTCGAGGCACACGGCAAGCTCGAGGCGCTGGCCAAGCGCTACCCCGGCCGCGTGGTCGCGATCGGCTTCACCAACGAGATGCACAAGATGATGGCGGCGTCCGACCTCGTCGTCACCAAGCCGGGCGGGCTCACGGTGTCGGAGTGCCTGGCGCTGGGCAAGCCGATGCTGCTGATCTCGCCGATCCCGGGGCAGGAAGAACACAACGCCGGCTTCCTGATGGAAGAAGGCGCCGCGTGGCTGGCCTACGACGCGATCGGGCTCGACTACAAGGTCGCGCGGCTCATGGCCGACCCGGCCAAGCTCGCGAACATGGCCGCGCGCAGCCGCGCGCTCGGCAAGCCGCAGGCGGCGCGCGCGGTGCTGCAGCACGTGCTGTCGAAGCCTGTCGCCTCATGACCATGACGACGATGAATCGCGACCTCCAGGAAAAGACCGGCGTGGGCCGCACCATCGGCTACCTCGTGTGGGTGGCCGTCATGGCCTTCTTCTTCGCCAATGCGGAAATCCAGATCGAAGGCGGCGCGGGCTGGGCCACATCGCTGCCGACCTGGCGCATCGAAAACAGCATCTGGCTCGACCTCTTCTGGGGCGGCCGCGCCATGACGGGCTACCACGCGTGGGTGTTCACCTTCATGGCGCTGGTGTTCTTCTCGCCGCTGGCCTTCAACGGCCGCTGGACGTGGCGCAACGTCGGGCTCGCGGTGGCGGGGCTGATCGTGTTCTGGGTCTGCGAAGACTTCCTGTGGTTCCTCATCAACCCGGCCTTCGGCTGGGCGCGCTTCAACCCGGTCGATGCGTTCTGGCACAAGCACTGGCTGTGGGGCGCGCCGGTCGACTACTGGGGCGGCCTCGCGGTGGCGCTGCTGATCCTCACGGTGCGCCACTGGCGGCGCAGGTGACGAACCACATGACAGCCACCACCGACACGCGCCCCGGCCACTGGGCCGACCCGCTCGACGAGCTGCACGTCGAGAACCTGCACCGCATCACGCCCACGCTGTACCGCAGCGCGCAACCGCGACGCGCCAACATGGCGGCGCTGCAGTCGCTCGGCATCCACACGGTGGTGAGCCTGCGTTCGTTCAACGACGACAAGAAGGTGTTCGCCGGCACCGGCATCCGGCTGGTGCGCGTGCCGATCAACACCTGGTCCATCGACGACGCCAAGGTGCTGCGCGCGCTGGTGGCCATTCGCGAGGCCGAGAAGCACGGCCCGGTGCTCATTCACTGCATGCACGGCGCCGACCGCACCGGCGTGATCGCGGCGGTGTACCGCATGGCCGTGCAGCAATGGGACAAGGACAGCGCGCACCACGAGATGCTGCGCGGCGGCTACGGTTATCACACGCTGTGGCGCAACATTCCGCGCTACATCGAGCGGCTCGACCCCGCGAAGATGCGCCACGCGTTGGCGCATGCCCCCGTGATTCCCGTGGTGTCCTGAAGGCGCCAGCGGGTTTCAGGACCCGCTCCTATACTGGCCGCCCCGTGGCCGATGGCCATCTTCGAACCTCTTCAAAGGGCTCTTCCATGGCGCTGCAAATCCGCTCCCTCGTCCGTTCGAACGGCGAACTCGAACTCTCGCTGCACGACGACCCGATTCTCGAACCGCAGGCCCACGAGGTGGTGATCCGCGTCGAGGCGTCGCCGCTGAACCCGTCGGACCTGGGCCTGCTGTTCGGCGCCGCCGACATGAGCACCGCCAAGGCCTCGGGCACCGCCGAGCGCCCCGTCGTCACCGCCACCGTGCCCGAACGCGCGCGCCCTGCCATGGCCGCGCGGCTCGACCAGTCGATGCCGGTCGGCAACGAAGGCGCGGGCGTGGTGGTCAAGGCCGGCTCGTCGCCGGCCGCGCAAGCGCTGCTCGGCAAGACCGTGGCGGCCATCGGCGGCGCGATGTACTCGCAGTACCGCGCCGTGCCCGCCGCGATGTGCCTGGAGCTGCCGCCCGGCACCACCCCCGCCGAAGGCGCGTCGTGCTTCGTCAACCCGCTCACGTCGCTGAGCATGGTCGAGACGATGCGCATGGAAGGCCACAAGGCGCTGGTGCACACGGCGGCGGCGTCCAACCTGGGCCAGATGCTCAACAAGATCTGCCAGAAGGACGGCATCGCGCTCGTGAACATCGTGCGCAAGCAGGAGCAGGAAGACCTGCTGCGCGGGCTGGGCGCGAAGTACGTGTGCAACGCAAGCTCGCCCACCTTCCTCGAAGACCTGACGCAGGCGCTGGTCGAGACCGGCGCCACGCTGGCCTTCGACGCCACCGGCGGCGGCAAGCTCGCGGGGCAGATCCTGGGCTGCATGGAAGCGGCGCTGAACCGCACGGCCAAGGAATACAGCCGCTACGGCTCGACGACGCACAAGCAGGTCTACATCTACGGCGGCCTGGACCGCGGCCCGACGGAGTTCGTGCGCAACTTCGGCATGGCATGGGGCATGGGCGGATGGCTGCTGTTCCCGTTCCTGCAGAAGCTGGGCGATGCGGGCACGCAGCGCCTGCGCGCGCGCGTGGTCGCGGAATTGAAGACGACGTTCGCCAGCAAGTACACGCGCGAGGTGTCGCTGGTCGAAGCGCTGCAGCTCGATGCGATCGGGGTGTATGGGAAGCAGGCGACGGGGGAGAAGTTCTTGCTGAATCCGAACAAGGGGATTTCGGGCTGAGTTTGCGCTGTTGGGAGCGGTCTTCGGGGTGCGCCCACGCCGACGGTGTGCTCTGCTCCGCGAATGTCCCCCGGGGCTGCGCCCCTCCTCCTTTATTTCGCTGCGCAGAGCACACCATCAGCGTGAGCGTTTTCAGCGCACTGGTTGATCGGCTGAACACCAGCCGCGTGCCCACGTGCACAGGGCATCGGGTGTCTCCCGCAGCGAAATAAAGGAGGAGGCCGCAGGCCGGGGGACATTCGCGGAGGGGGACACCCGCTGTCCTGTGCACACGCCCCGAAGACGGCGCACAGACTGCCACCGCGACCCGGCAATTCCTTCGGTCGCTACGCAGCCACCGCACCGAACAACAGCGCCGCACCATCGTTCGACTGCTGAATGGCTTCACGCGCGAAGTCGCGCATCTGCGCTTCGTATTCCGCAACCGCCGCCACCACGGGCGTTCCCTTTGCGGCGGCAGCGCCGAGCTTCTCCGCGAGCATCGCCGCATCGTGCAGCGCCGTGTTCGCACCCAGCCCACCCGCCGGCTCATGACGTGAATGGCATCGCCGAGCACGGTCACGCCATCCGTTGGCCATGCGGGGGGCGCGTTCATCGTGCGGATCGGCAGCATCGCGACATCGGACGGCACCGCGCCTTCGAACAGTGCGCGGAAGCGGGATGCCAACCGGCGGTGTGGGACAACACGGTCGCATGCGCATGGCCGCGCGAGTGCGATGCGGGAACGTGCAAGCGGTCGTTCGGACCAATCACCGCCCAGTACAGATAGTCGCCGAGCGGCTGCCTGAACTTCATCGGATCGACGATGACCGCGAAGCGATCGGCGAACGCGACCGAAGTCTTCGTGTGGAACAGCGGCGCGATGCGCTCGGCAGCATCGGCCGTGAACAAGGCCTTGCCGTAGATGCAGGTCGAACCGGTGTCGACCGGCGCCACGCCGGGCAGCCGCAGCGCGCGCAGCGTGGAGTTGACGCCGTCGGCGGCCACGAGCACGTCACCTTCGACTGTACTGCCGTCGTCGAACTTCGCGCGCCACATGCCGCCGCGTTCACTGCGCTCATAGCCGACAAAGCCACGCCCGAAATGCACATGCGCCTCGATGCCGCGCAAGAGCACCTTGCGCATCGCCAGCCGGTCGGCGTTGAGGTCTTCGACACGGCCCACGGGTGCGTCGTCGCCGCCCGCGCGCTGCCACGATGCGACCCAGCGGTCGCTCACGGGTTCGAGGTCGGGGCCGATGAGGTTCACGCCGTTCACCGGGATCGCGCAGGTGTCGCGCAGCAGCGCATTCAGCGCGGGCGGCAGGCAGGCCGCGATGGCTTGCTGGCCGGTCTGGTCGATCTTGATGCGAAAGCCCTGCGGGCGGCTGTCGGGGGCGGCGTCGCGCTCGTAGACGTCGAAGGAAATGCCGCGACGCTGAAGGCCCTGGGCAAGGCACAGGCCGCCGAGGCCCGCGCCGATGATGACGATATGCAAATCTGCTCTCCTGTGGGGTCCGGGTGTTCGGACAGGAAGAGTGTTCGCCGGGTCGCGCCGAAACCGATAACGGCGCCTGGACTGAAAACAATGAAATCTGGCCACGTGCCGCAGGGACCGCGCTAGACCACCAGCCGATACCCCACGGCCGTCTCGGTCAGCAGGTGCCGGGGTTGCGCGGGGTCGGCCTCGAGCTTTTGCCGCAGGTGCCCCATGTAGATCCGCAGGTAGTGGCTCTGGTCGGTGTGCGACGGGCCCCACACCTCGCGCAGCAGCTGGCGCTGCGTGAGCACGCGGCCCGCGTTCGCGACCAGCACCGACAGCAGCCGGTATTCGGTGGGCGTCAGGTGCACCTCGACGCCGGCGCGCCGCACCAGCCGCGCGGCGCGGTCGAGTTCGATCTCGCCGAAGCGGAACAGTGCCTCGGCCGGCTCGTCGTTGCCGCCGCCGCCCGCCGCGCGGGGACGCCGCAGGTTGGCGCGCACGCGTGCCAGCAGTTCGCCGGTGCCGAAGGGCTTGGTGAGGTAGTCGTCGCGCCGGCGTCGAGCGCCGCGATCTTGTCGGCTTCGTCGGTGCGCGCCGACAGCACGATGATCGGCACGGCCGACCAGCCGCGCACGTCGCGAATCAGCGAAACGCCGTCGCCGTCGGGCAGCCCGAGGTCGAGCACCAGCAGGTCGGGCTGCCGCGTGCCCGCTGCCGCCAGCCCGTCGCGCACGGTGCCGGCCTCGTGCACCACCCAGCCCTCGGCCTCGAGCGCGCCGCGCACGAATCGGCGGATCTGCGGCTCGTCTTCGATCACGATGGCGGTGGGAGATGGCATGGGTTCAGAGTTGGGCTTCGGCCGGTTCGGGCGGCTCGCGGCGGGGCAAGGTGACCGTGAATTCTGCACCGCCGTCGCGGGCGTTGCCGGCCGCGATCTCGCCGCCGTGCGCGCTCACCACCGCCTTGCAGATGGCCAGGCCCAGCCCCACGCCGGGCGTGGCCGATTCGGCCTCGCCGCGCGTGAACTTGTCGAACAGCTTCTGCTCGTGGCCCAGCAACGCGGCGGGCAGGCCGGGGCCGTGGTCGCGCACCGTGAGCACCAGCGTGCCGGGCTCGGCCCGCGCGCCGACCACGATGGGCGGCGCGCCGTACTTGGTGGCGTTTTCGAGCAGGTTGACCAGCACGCGCTCGATCAGCACGACGTCGAACTCGACCAGCGGCAGCTCCGCATCGAGCGCGGTCTGCACGACCGTGTTGCCCAGCGAAGTGCGCGCCGCGCGAATGGCGGAGCCGACCACTTCTTCGACCGACTGCCAGTCGCGCCGCAGGTTGACCGCGCCGCCGGCAATGCCGCTTTCGAGCCGCGCCATGTCCAGCAGGTTGTTGACCAGCGCATGCAGCTCGTGCGCCTGCGCGACGATGGCGCGCGCGGCATCGGCGTGTTCTTCGGGCGGCAAGGTCTGCAGCGATTCGGCCAGCGCGATCAGCGCGGTGAGCGGCGTGCGTACGTCGTGCGAGATCGCGCCCAGCAAGGCGTTGCGCAGGCGCTCGGACTCCATCTCGACCACGGCCTGCTGCGCCACCTCGACGTAGTGCACGCGCTCCAGCGCAATGGCGATCTGCCGCGCCAGCGTGTCGAGCTGCTGCGCCTGCTCGGGAATCAGCAGCCAGCGCGGCTGCGCGGGCGACAGCGCGAGCACGCCGCGCACGCGCATCGGCGCCTGCAACGGCACGTAGTGCCAGGGCTGCGCCGCCAGCGTGGCGGTGGCAAGGCCGGCGGGCTGCCCATGGCGGAAGGCCCAGTCGGCCACCTGGGGCGCGAAGCCTTCGGGCGGGTCGGCGGGCATCATCAACTGGTCGGCCGCGTCCGTCACCAGCACCAGCGCATGGCCGCCGAAATGGCCCCGCACGGCGGCGGCGCCGAGCGTGACGACCTGCGAGCTTTCGAGCGCGGCCGACAGCTCGCGCGTGAGCTCGAACAGCGAGCGCGCGCGGCGCTCGCGGCTGGTCGACACGCCGGCCGCGAAGCGCAGGCCCGCCGTGAGCTGGCCCACCAGCAGGCCGACGCCCAGCATGATCGCGAAGGTCAGCACGTACTGCACGTCGCTCACCGCGAACGACATGCGCGGCGGCACGAAGAAATAGTCGAAGGCCGCGACGTTGATCAGCGCAGCCAGCGCCGAAGGTCCGCGCCCGAAGCGCATTGCCACGCCCACCACGCCCAGCAGGAACAGCATGACGATGTTCGACAGCTCCAGCACGCCGGCCAGCGGCGTGCAGACCAGCGTGAGTGCGATGCTGGTGGCCGCCGCCCAGGCATAGCCGGGCCAGTAGGTCGGCGCCTTCTCGTGGTCGTCGCTGTCGATGCGCGCGCCTTCCAGCGGCGCGCGCGACAGGCGGCGCGAGCTGTCGGCGGGCGCGACTTCCATGATGTCGAGCGCGGGCGCGCGTTGCGCCAGCGCGCGCGACAGCGCAAGCGGCGATGCGGCCGCGGGCCACCAGCGCCGCCAGCCGGTGGCGGGCTCGGCACGGCCCAGCACCAGCGTCGCGCAATTGAGCCGGCGCGCCTGCTCGGCCAGTTGCTCGGCCACGTCGGAGCCGGTGAGCACGGCCGTGGCCGCGCCCAACTCTTCGGCCAACTTGAGCACCGCGAGGATGCGGTCACGCTCTGCGGCCGCCAGCCGCTGCAGCCGGGGCGTCTCGACATACACCGCATGCCAGCGCACATTGAGCTGCCCCGCGAGCCGCGCGGCGGTGCGCACGGTTTGCGCCGCGCCCTCGTGCGGACCGACGCAGGCAAGGATGGCGCCCGAGGTGTTCCAGGCCTGCAGGCCCCGGCCGTTGCCGCCCGCGCCCGACTGCTCGACACGCCAGCCGCGCACGTCGTCTTCCACGTGCTCGGCGGTGCGGCGCAGCGCGATCTCGCGCAGTGCGATGAGGTTGCCCTTGCGAAAGAAGTTCTGCGCCGCGCGCTCGGCCTGCTGCGGCAGGTAGACCTTGCCGGCCGCCAGCCGCGCCGTGAGTTCGTCGGGCGTGACGTCGACCAGCACCACCTCGTCGGCCTCGTCGAGCACGGTGTCGGGCACGGTCTCGTGCACGCGCACGCCGGTGATGGCGCCGACCGTGCCGTTGAGGCTTTCCAGGTGCTGCACGTTGAGCGCCGACCACACCTCGATGCCGGCGGCCAGCAGCTCCTGCACGTCCTGCCAGCGCTTGGCGTGGCGCGAGCCGGGGGCGTTGGTGTGGGCCAGTTCGTCGACCAGCAGCACCGCGGGCTTGCGCAGCAACGCGGTGTCGAGGTCAAACTCGGCCAGCGTGCGGCCGCGGTACGCCAGCTCGCGCTGCGGCAGCGCGTCGAGTCCCTTGAGCAACGCGGCGGTTTCGCTGCGGCCGTGGGTTTCGATCACGCCGATCAGCACGTCGCGGCCGGCGGCATGCTCGCGCTGGGCGGCGCTGAGCATGGCCCAGGTCTTGCCGACGCCCGCGCTGGCGCCGAAGTAGATGCGCAGCTTGCCGCGCTGGGCGCGCGCCTCGTCGCTGCGCAGTTGCGCGAGCAGGGCGTCGGGGTTGGGACGGTCGTCGTGCATCGGTACGGCGCAGGTTATCGCATCGGAGGGTCCTTGCGGCGGCGCCCGGCATGCCGCCGCGCGGTGCGCGAGAGCACCCACCAAGCAAAGCCCAGCGGCACGAACAGCGCCGCCATGGCGAGCAGGGCCAACAGCAGATCAGTGACCATGGCGCAGGCCGCAGCGCGCGAGGTGTTCGCGCCAGCTCACGAGCCGGCCGATTTCGCCGGAAGGCACGCATTCGATCAGGCGGTGCAGCACGTCGGCATAGCTGGCCAGCGGCAGGCGGATCATCAGGCGCACGCAGGGCGCGTCGCTTTCCTGCGTGCTGCAGGCATGCAGCAGCGGCTCGCAGCGCACCACGCCCGCGTCGGGGCAGCCGGCAACGCTGCGGCGCACGCGCAGCGCGTCGGCGCAGCAGACGGTGACGTCGAGCACGTAGAACGGGCGGCTGCGGGGCGTGTTCATGAGCGCGTGCGTTCGCGGCACGCCAGGGTGTTCTCTGTAGGCGGCATAGGCCATTTTTTGTTGCTCCTCAACGCGGGGTCGAAGGACTGAAGGAACCGGAAGAAGCGTCGAGTGCGATGTTCAGCGCGAGCACGTTGACCCGCGACTCGCCCAGGAAGCCCCACTTGGGCCCCTGCGTGTTGTCGGCGATCAGCGTGTTGATGCGATCGATCGGCAAGCCGCGCACGCGCGCGACACGCGCCGCCTGGTAGTGCGCAGCGGCCGGGCTGATGTCGGGGTCGAGCCCGCTGGCCGAGGCCGTGACGAGGTCGACCGGCACCGGCGCGGTGTTGCCCGGGTCGGCGGCGCGCAGCGCCTCGACGCGCGCCTTGACCGCATCGGTCAGCGCGGGGTTCAGCGGCCCCTGGTTGGCGCCGCCGGAGGCCACGCCGTTGTAGGGCTGCGGCGAAGTGGCCGACGGGCGGCCCCAGAAGTGCTTCGGGTCGCTGAAGTTCTGGCCGATGAGCCTGGAGCCCACGGTCGTGCCGTCGAGCACGATCAGGCTGCCGTCCGCCTGCGCGGGGAACACCGCTTTCGCGGCGCCGGTGACGGCCATCGGGTAGATCAAACCGGTGAGCGCGCTCATCAGCACGAAGAGCACGAGCGCGGGGCGGACGATGCCGCCGCCGTTGTTGTTGCTGCCGTTGTTGTTGGTGATGTTGCTTGTCATGACGAATGACTCCTCAGACCAGGTGGACTGCAACGAGCAGCCAGTCGATCAGCTTGATGCCGATGAAAGGAACGAGCAGGCCGCCCAGGCCGTAGATGGCCAGGTTGCGGCGCAGCAGCGCGGCGGCGCCGACGGGCCGGTAGCGCACGCCCTTCAGCGCCAGCGGAATCAGGAACACGATGACCAGCGCATTGAAGATCACCGCCGACAGGATGGCCGACGACGGGCTTGCCAGCCGCATCACGTTGAGCGCGCCCAGTTGCGGATAGGTCGACACGAAGATCGCCGGAATGATCGCGAAGTACTTCGCCACGTCGTTCGCGATCGAGAAGGTGGTGAGCGAGCCGCGCGTCATGAGCAGCGCCTTGCCGGTCTCCACCACCTCGAGCAGCTTGGTCGGGTTGGAGTCCAGGTCGACCATGTTGCCGGCCTCCTTCGCGGCCTGCGTGCCGCTGCCCATGGCCACGGCCACGTCGGCCTGCGCCAGCGCGGGAGCGTCGTTGGTGCCGTCGCCGGTCATGGCCACGAGGCGGCCGTCGGCCTGGTACTGGCGGATCAGCGCGAGCTTGTCTTCGGGCGTGGCCTCGGCCAAGAAGTCGTCGACGCCCGCTTCGGCCGCGATGGCGGCGGCCGTGAGCTTGTTGTCGCCGGTGATCATCACCGTCTTGATGCCCATGCGGCGCAGCTCGGCGAAGCGCTCCTTGATGTCGGTCTTGACGATGTCCTTGAGCTCGACCACGCCGAGCACGCGGTTGCCCTCGGCCACGGCCAGCGGCGTGCTGCCGCGGCGTGCCGTTTCCTCGGCCGCGCGCAGCACCTCGGGCGCCATCACGCCGCCCAGCGCCTCGATGTGGCGGCGCACCGCGTCGACCGCGCCCTTGCGCAGCAGGATGTCGTCGGTGTCCAGGCTGTTCGCCGCCGCCGGCAGGTCGACACCGCTCATGCGGGTCTGCGCGGTGAAAGGCACGAAGCGCGCGCCGTCGACCGAGGTGGTGTCCAGCCCGTCGCGGCGGGCCAGCTCGACGATGCTGCGGCCTTCGGGCGTTTCGTCGGCCAGCGAGGCGAACATGGCGGCGCGCGCAAGGCGGGCCTTCGGAATGCCGGGCGCCGGCAGGAACGACGTGGCCTGGCGGTTGCCGTGCGTGATGGTGCCGGTCTTGTCGAGCAGCAGCACGTCGACGTCGCCGGCGGCTTCGACCGCGCGGCCCGAGGTGGCGATCACGTTGGCCTGCATCATGCGGCTCATGCCGGCCACGCCCACGGCCGACAGCAGGCCGCCGATGGTGGTCGGGATCAGGCACACCAGCAGCGCGACCAGCGCGGTGAGCGACACCACGGTGCCGGCACCGGCGGCTTCCACGCTGAACACCGAGAACGGCAGCAGCGTGACCGTGACCATCAGGAACACGATGGTCAGCGCCACCAGCAGGATGGTCAGCGCGACTTCATTCGGCGTCTTCTGGCGCTTGGCCGCTTCGACCATGCCGATCATGCGGTCGAGGAACGACTCGCCCGGGTTCACCGAGATGCGCACCACCAGCCAGTCGGACAGCACGCGGGTGCCGCCGGTCACGGCCGAGAAGTCGCCGCCCGACTCGCGCACCACGGGCGCCGATTCGCCGGTGATGGCGCTCTCGTCGACCGAGGCCACGCCTTCGATCACTTCGCCGTCGAGCGGAATCACGTCGCCGGTCTCGACCAGCACGACGTCGCCCTTGCGCAGGTTGGGCGCCTGCTCCGGCAGCCAGCTGTGGGCCCCCGCGCTTGCCACTGCGTGTGCCGTGCTGCCCCCGAGGGGGCTGCTTCGCCCTGGGGCGGCCCGGCGGCGAAGCGCGCACCGTGATGCGGCTCGTGCAGCTTCTTGGCCCAGGTGTCCTTGCGCAGGCCGCGCAGCGACGCGGCTTGCGCCTTGCTGCGGCCTTCGGCCAGGGCTTCGGCGAAGTTGGCGAACAGCACGGTGAACCACAGCCAGATGGTCACGGCCAGCACGAAGGCGGGCTTCATGCCGGTGTCGCCCGGGAAGCTCAGCGCATGCACCCAGAGCAGCGTGGTCAGGATGCTGCCGATGTACACGATGAACATCACCGGGTTGCGCCACTGGGTGCGCGGGTTCAGCTTGGCAAAGGCGCCCCACAGGGCGGGCTTGACCAGCGCCGCATCGAACAGCGAGAGAGAGGTTTTTGTATTGGCAGTCATGGTGCGCTCCTTCTTATTTCCAGAGCACGAGGTGTTCGACGATCGGACCGAGGGCCAATGCCGGCACATAGTTGAGCAGGCCGACCAGCAGCACCGTGCCGATCAGCAACGAGACGAACAGCGGGCCGTGCGTGGGCAGCGTGCCGCTGGTGACGGGCAGGCGCTTCTTGGCGGCCAGCGCACCGGCCACGGCGAGCACCGGCACGATCATCGCGAAGCGGCCGAGCCACATGGCCAGCGCGAGCAGGCCGTTGTAGAAGGGCGTGTTGGCCGACAGGCCCGCGAAGGCGCTGCCGTTGTTGTTGGCGGCCGAGGTCAGCGCGTACAGGATTTCAGAGAAACCGTGCGCACCGGGGTTCGCGATGCCGGCCTTGCCGGCGGTGGCAATCACCGCCACCGCCGTGCCCGCCAGCACCAGAACGGGCGTGACCAGGATGGCGATGGAGATGAGCTTCATCTCGCGCACCTCGATCTTCTTGCCCAGGTACTCGGGCGTGCGGCCGATCATCAGGCCGGCGATGAACACCGCCAGCATCGCGAAGATCAGCATGCCGTACAGGCCCGAGCCCACGCCGCCGAACACCACTTCGCCCAGCTGCATGAGCACCATCGGCACCATGCCGCCCAGCGGCGTGAGCGAGTCGTGCATGACGTTGACCGCGCCGCACGAGGCGGCCGTGGTCACGGCGGCGAACAGCGACGAGGCATTGATGCCGAAGCGCAGCTCCTTGCCTTCCATGTTGCCGCCGGCCTGCAGCGCGCTGCCCACCTGGTCGACACCGAGCGAGGCGAACAGCGGATTGCCGGCCTGCTCGGCGGGCGTGATGACCGCCACGGCAATGACGAACATGATCGTCATCGCGGCCAGCACGGCCCAGCCTTGGCGCATGTCGCCGACCACGCGGCCGAAGGTGAAGCACAGCGCGGCCGGGATCAGGAAGATCGCGATCATCTGCAGCAGGTTCACCAGCGCCGTCGGGTTCTCGTAGGGGTGCGCCGAGTTGGCATTGAAGAAGCCGCCGCCGTTGGTGCCCAGCATCTTGATGGCCTCTTGCGAAGCCACCGGACCCATGGCCAGCGTCTGCGTCTTGGTGGTGGCGTCTTCCATCACCGGCTGGCCCTTGTCGTCCTTCAGCGGCTGGCCGTCGGCGCCGTTCTTCGGCTGCTGGAAGGCCGTGGTCTCCAGCGTGTTCACCGTCTTGTAGGCATCGAAGTTCTGGATCACGCCCTGGCCCGCGAAGACCATGGCGATCACGAACGAGATCGGCACCAGCACCCATAGCGTGATGCGCGTGATGTCGGCCCAGAAGTTGCCGACCAGTCCCTTGCCGTCGCCGCGCCGCGCGAAGCCGCGCACCAACGCGAAGGCCACCGAGATGCCGGTGGCGGCGGACAGGAAGTTCTGCACCGTGAGCCCGAGCATCTGCGTGAGATAGCTCATGGTCGACTCGCCGGCGTAGCTTGCCAGTTGGTGTTGGAAACGAAACTCACCGCGGTGTTGAAGGCCGAGTCGGGCGACACGGCCGTCATGCCCGCGGGGTTCAGCGGCAGCCAGCCCTGCAGGCGTTGCAGCGCGTAAAGAAAGATCGCGCCGATGGCGTTGAAGGCCAGCAGCGCGAGCGCGTAGCGCAGCCAGTGCATCGACTGCTCGGGCTTCGTGCCCGCGAGCTTGTAGAGCGGCGCCTCGACGCGCTGCATCCAGCGCGGCACGCGCTCGCCACACAGCGCGGCAAGGAACTTGCCAACGGGCCAGGCCAGCACGAGCAGCAGGGCCAGGAAAAGGGCCAGCAGGCCCCAGGCGGAAGAAGTCATTTCAGAATTCCTCCGCGCAAATGAGCGCGAACACGAGGTAGGCGAACAGGACCACGGCAATCAGCGCGCCGAAGCCGTAAAGAACTTCGAGGCTGATCACGATGACGCTCCGTCGGTTGTTTTCGGCGGGTTCGGTGCGTCGAGCCTGTTCAGCCCGATCACCATGGCCCCCACCACGGCCCACAGCGCCAGCAAGGCGCCCATCCAGACGATGTCCATACACATCACTCCTGCAAAAAAGACAGGCTTCAGTCTCGGCAGTCGTGCGTCAAAACGGGGGAAAGAGTGGGGAGGGGGGCGTAAAGAAAGCGTAAAAACGGCGGGCGCGCGGCGGCGTCAGCGCGGGTCCCGCGTTCTTGAGAACGCCCCGAGCAGGGCCGCGCCCCTGAAGGCCCGCCAGAGACCGAAGGGCACCAGCAAGGCGCCCAGCAACCGCTGCGGCAGCGGCTCGAAGTGCAGGATCATCCAGACCCCCAGCGCGCCGAGCGCGAGCCCGCCCACGATGTTCAGCAGGCCGGCGCTGAGCCACTGCAGCTTCAGGAGCTGC
This sequence comes from Variovorax sp. E3, assembly GCF_016082275.1. Lineage (GTDB taxonomy): Bacteria > Pseudomonadota > Gammaproteobacteria > Burkholderiales > Burkholderiaceae_C > Variovorax. The sequence goes on along the minus strand of NZ_MOWM01000039.1, from coordinate 17,603 downwards.
ATGGCGGCATCCAGGATCCGCTCGGCCAGCCTGAGTTGGAAGTGGCTGGCCAGCACGTAGAGACAGAGCAGCAGCAACGGGGCCACCGCGATGGCGATCAGGAAGTACGCCAGGAGGCTGATCAGGGTGCCCATGGCGTTCGGTCCGTCGCTGCCGGCGGGCTCAAAGCTCCCGCTGGAGCTGCCAGGCCTGGTACTTCAGGCTCGCCACCGCGCCCACCACGATTCCCAGAATCGCCGGCAGGCTCGCCAGGCTCAGGGTCGACAGCGCGCTCAGCCCCTGCCCGATGGTGCAGCCCATCGCGGTGACGCCGCCGACGCCCATCAGCACCGCGCCGCCCATATGGTGCGCGAGGTCGCTGGTGCCGGCAAAGCCTTCCCAGCGGAATTCGCGCGACCACAGCGCGTGCACCGCCGCGCCCACGACCACACCCGCCACCGACACGATGCCAAGGGTCAGCAGCTTGTTGGCGTCGCTGTAGAACATCAGCCAGTCGATCGCGTAGGCCACTGGCGTGACAAAACTCAATGCCTCGGCGCGGCCGGAGTTGGTGGCCAGGAACACGTGTTCGAGCGTCAGCGGATGTTCCTCGACGACGGCCCAATGCCCGCTGAGCCACCACGCCGCGGCCACGAGCAAACCGATCAGCAGGCCGCCCACGAGGCTGCGCACATCGCGCGTTTCGCGGCGGCCCCACGCGGCCCACGCGATGAGCGCGCCGCCGATCACCAGCCCCATCAGCAGGCGCAGCGACGGCGCGTGCATCTTCAATGCCGAGGCCAGCACGTCGGGCAGCGAGGCATTCGTCGTCACGTCGAAGTGCACGTGGTCCACGGTCGCCACGCGCAGCACGGCCGTGATGCCCTTGAGCGTGGCGAAGGCCGCGACGCCCATCACCAGCAGCACGACCAGCGCCTTGAGGCTGCCGCCGCCCACGCGCACCAGCGTCTTGTTGCCGCAGCCCGAGCACAGCACCATGCCCGCGCCGAACAGCAACCCGCCCACCAGCGCCGACAGCCACAGGATGCGGCTCGATGCATAGAGCGTGCGGTCGGCATCGACCAGCCCCGCGAACACCAGCGCCGAAAAGCCGATGAGCGCCACGCCGCCGGCCGCCGCCCATTGCTTCACGCGCGTCCAGTCGCCCAGGTTCACCACGTCGCTGATGGCGCCCATGGTGCAAAAGCGCGTGGAACGCGCGACGGCGCCGAACACGGCCGACAGCACGAAGGCGGCCGCGAGCGCGAGCGACGTGAGAAGAGAGACTTGCTCTACAGACATGCGGCGATTCTAGGGAGCGCGCCGCCGCGCGGGGCGTCTCAGCCCAGCCCCGGGTTGGGCGCGATGTTCTTGAGCACCGGCTCCTCGGGCCGGCGCGCGGTCACGACCTTGCGCGACTTCAGCCACGGCTCGATCACTTCCCACACCGGCTTGTTGCCGGCGCTGCGCGCCTCTTCGCTCACCGGCGCCCAGCCCGCCACCTTGTAGTTGCGCCCGGCCTCGATCGGCTTGCCGCCCAGGCGCATGTCCTGGATACGCTGGCCCATGCCGGCCGTGGGGTCGCAGGCGTACTGCAGCCCGCCCACGCGCACCATGTCGCCGCCCTGCTGGTAGTACGGGTCGGGGTTGAAGAGGTTGTCGCAGACGTCTTCGAGCACGGTCTTGAGCATCTCGCCGCTCATCTGCGTCACGGTGGCGTACGAGTACGTGGTGGCCGTCATGTCCATCAGCCATTCGCGCGTGATAGGCTGGCCCGGCAGCAGCGAGGTGCCCCAGCGGAAACCGGGCGAAAAGGCGATGGGGGCGTCCTGCACTTCCATCAGCGCGTCGAGCAGCAGCTGGTCGCCGGTGCCGTTGAAGTTGCCGCGCCGGTACAGCGAGCCGTCAGTGTGCGCGAGCGTTTCCGACAGCTTGGCCTCGTAAGGGGCGCGGATGCGGGTGATGAGCGCGTCCATCTCCTTGTCGGCCGGAATCAGGTCCGAGAACACGGGCAGCAGGCGGTAGCGGAAGTCGCTGACCTTCTTGCCCTTCACGTCGAAGTCGATCACGCCGAGGAACTTGCCGTTGGAGCCGCCGTTGACCACGATGGTCTTGCCGCCCGCGTTGCTCACCAGCGTGGGCATGGGCGTGCCGTCGTGCGTGTGGCCGCCCAGGATGGCGTCGATGCCGGTCACGCGGCTGGCCATCTTCAGGTCGACGTCCATGCCGTTGTGCGACAGCACCACGACCACCTGCGCGCCCTTGCCGCGCGCCTCGTTCACCACGCGCTGCAGGTTGTCGTCCTGGATGCCGAAGGTCCAGTCGGCCACCATGTAGCGCGGGTTGGCGATGGGCGTGTACGGAAAGGCCTGGCCGACGATGGCGCAGGGCACGCCGTTGATCTCGCGCATGACATACGGCTTGAACACCGGGTCGCCGAAGTCGGCGGTCTTGACGTTCTGCGCGACGAATTCGACGCGGCCCGCGAAGTCTTTCTCGATGATCTCCTTCACCCGTTCCATGCCGTAGGTGAACTCCCAGTGCCCGGTCATCACGTCGACGCCGAGCAGCTTGCATGCGTCGACCATGTCCTGCGCGTTCGTCCACAGCGAGGTGGCCGAGCCCTGCCAGGTGTCGCCGCCGTCGAGCAGCAGCGCGCCGGGCCGGCTGGCCTTGAGCTGCCTGACCAGCGTGGCCAGGTGCGCGAAGCCGCCGACCTTGCCGTAGCGCTGCGCGGCGCTGTCGAAGTCCAGGTAGGTGAGCGCATGCGCCACGCGCGTGCCGGGCTGCACGCCCGCGGCCTTGAGCAGGTGCTCGCCCACCAGGTGCGGTACCTTGCCGCGCATGGCGCCCACGCCGATGTTCACGCTGGGCTCGCGAAAGTACAGCGGCTTGAGCTGCGCGTGGCAATCGGTCATGTGCAGCATCGACACGTTGCCGAAGCGCGGCAGCGTGTAGAGGCTGTCCATGGCCGCGGCAGCCGCGGCGGCGTTGCTGCCGCCGTGGCTGCCGAGCCCGAAGCCGGCCACGCTGCCGGCGCCGAGCATCTGGAGGAACTCGCGCTTGGAAAGGTTCATGGGAGAAAAGCGTTCCGCCGCCGGGTCAGCGGTTGACGGGCGATTGCGGGTCGAGCAGCAGGCCCATCACGTCGCGGATCTGCTGCTCGTTCAGGATGCCCGAGTGGCCGACGCGCGGCATGTTCGAGCAGGCGTTGTAGGCGCGCGCGTTCCACAGCTTGCCCCAGGTGTATTCGACGATGGGCCTGGAAGCTGCGCTGGCCGGCTCGCTCACGCCGCGCAGCTTGCCGTAGTGGTACAGGCTGGGGCCGAGCGTGCCGAAGGAGATTTCTTCCTTCGACATCTGGTGGCAGTTGTAGCAGTTGCCGCCGTTGGCCGAGGCGGTGGCCGGGTCGCTCCAGGTCAGGCCGCGCCCGTTCTGCGCGATTTTTTCGCCCTCGCGCCAGTCGCCGATGAACTTGCCGTCCGCCGGCCAGCGGATGGTCCTCATGTTGGCGGCCTCGATGTCCTTGGTGGTCTTGTCGTCCAGCGGCTTGCCGCTGGCGTCGGCCTCGCTGCAGGCGAGGTTGGCCGGGTCCTGCACGAGGCGCTCGACCTTGGCGATGCCCTGGTCGCGGAAGGAGCGTTGCAGCGCCTCGGCGGTGAGCTTGTCCAGGTCTGCGGCGCTGTCGACGGACGCGCAGCCGAACACGGTGAGCGCGCAGGCCACGGCCATGGCGCCGAGGATGTGGTCGGTTTTCATGGAGCGTGTTTCCTCAGCGCTTGATGGCGGGGGCCGTGGTCTTGCCGCCCTTGCCGTTGACGCCCATGTACACGGCCAGCGCCACGGTCACGTCGCTGGCATAGCCGGGGTACGGAAAGCGCTGCTGGCGAAAGCAGTCGTTCAGCCGACGCTGCATGCCCCACAGCTCGCCCGACGACACGCGGTAGGCCGGCCAGGCGCCGAAGCCTTCGCCCGCGCCGGGGTTCTTCGTGAGGTTGGGCAGGTCCTGCAGGCGGATGCGCTTGCCGTCGGCGCCGTGGCAGGTGGCGCAGGCAAAGTCGTGCGGGCCGGCGCGCAGGAAGAACAGGCGCTTGCCGACCTCGTAGGCACGGCGCTCCGTCGCGTGCGACTGCGGCAGGTTCAGCGGCAGGCCCTTGGACTCGGCCGAGATCCATGCCACCAGCCCCTCGATGTTCTTCTGCTCGCCGCTGCCGAACGGCGTCTTCGCGATCTCGGCGGCGTCGAAGCCCTGCAGCGTCTGCATGCAGGTGAGCAGGCGCGACTCCATGTCCTGCACGCGGCCGGTGTCGGCAAAGTGGCGCGGCAGTTCGGCGAAGGCGCCCTTGACCACGCCCGGGCCCTTGCCCAGGTCGCACTTCTCGAGCGACGCGTTCTTGGGCCCGCGCTTCTGCTTCCAGAGGTCTTCGCCCTTGGCTTCGAACAGCTCGGCGGGGTTGCCGTCCTGCAGCAGCGCGCGGTACTCGGCAATGCCTTCGGCGGTGGTCTTCTGCGCCGCGGCGTGAAACGGCAGGCAGCAGCCTGCCAGCGCCACCAGCAGGCCCAGGCGTGTGGTCTTGTTCATGGCGCCCGCCTAGCTGACGGTGGCTTCGTCGGTGCGCGTTTCGCCGCGGTTGTCTTTCCAGGTCACGGCGATCTTGTCGCCGGCCTTCGCGCCCTTGAGCGTGAACTGCATGAACGGGTTCTTCGACACGGCCGGCCCCCAGTCGGCGGTGAGCACGGTCTTGCCGTTGAGCGAGGCCGAGACCTCCTGGATGAACCAGGCCGGAATGGTCTTGCCGGCGGCGTCCTTGCGCTGGCCGGTTTCCATTTCGTGCGCCATCAGGATGCGCACGGTCGTCTTGTCGCCCGAAGCCTGGGCGCGGATGCGCATGGGATCTGCTGCCATGATGTCTTGTCTCCTTGTTGTTGTCTTCGTCGTCGTGAGGTGCTTGCGTGCGGGTTCGCCGCGCCGTCAACCGCCGCAGCCGCCCAGCGTGACCTTCACTTCCTTCTTCGCATAGAAGGCCTTGCCGTCGTTCATGATCGCGATGGCGTACACGTCGGACGACTGGCCCAGCTTGGCGCGCGTGGTGAAGTTGGGCTCCACGAACTCCGAGGTGTTGAAGATCGCGACCACGGCGTCGGGTTCTTCTCGACCAGCAGCATCAGCTGCTTCACGCCGCCCAGCGTGGTGGCCACGCTCAGCGGCACCACGGCGCCGTTCTCGGCGATGTCGGGGCCGGTGATGGTCACGTCCTTGCTCTCGGCGGGCGCGCCGGCGCCCACGGCCTTCAGCGCGTCGGCCACGCTCTTGGCCTCGAAGGCATCCTTCGAATACGCGAGCGCCGTGGCGGGAAGCCAGGCGGCGGTGGCCGCCAGGCCCGCGAGGGCGGCGGATTGCTTGAGCATCTGTCTGCGGTTCTTCATGGGGTTGTCTCCTGTCGATTCATGGTCCGGCACTGTCCGAGAGCCAGCGTGCGATGGCCTTGGCATCTTCGTCGGCGATGGCCTGCGGCGGCATCGGGATCGCCCCCCAGACGCCCGTGCCGCCGGCCTTGATCTTCTGCTGCAGGTGGTCGGCCTGGCCCGGATACTTCTTGGCGATGTCCGAGAAGGCGGGGCCCACGAGCTTCTGCGTCATGCCGTGGCAGGCGGTGCAGCTGTTCTTCTCGAGCAGCGCAACGGGTGCTTTCGATGCGGCTGCGGCGGCCGCGGGCTGCGGCGCGCCGGTCTTCACGGCCGCCGGCGGCGCGGTCTCGATGCCGTGCTGCGCGCCCACCAGCCGGTTCTGGTCGGCCAGGTTGCCGTGGCTGCCGCGCGCATGCGGCGGCAGCTGCGCCACCTTCTGCTCGGCCGGCACGCAGTCGCGCATGCAGGCCACGGCCGCGACGTCGGGCTTGGCGCCGCGACCGAACTCCGCGCCCGGCCACATCGCGTGCGCGGTGGTCGCGCCGTTGCGGTTGGGCATGCGGGCCTGCACCTCGCGGATGTTCTTGTCGGACAGCGTGAAGTCGTCGGGCACGATGCCGCCGAGGTTCAGCATGTAGGCGGTCACGGCGTACACGTCGTCGGGCGTCAGCGACTTGGGCTGGTTCCACGGCATGGCGCGATACACGTAGTCCCACACGGTCGACAGGCTCGAGACCTTCATCAGCGTGGTGCGGCCCGGAAAGGCCGGGTCCTTCAGGCGCGCCACGTGGCCGGTCTTGATGTCGTCGGCCGTGGTGCCGCCGACGATCGGGCTGAACACCTGGTTCGATTCGCCGAACACGCCGTGGCACGACGCGCACTTGCCTTCCCACAAATCCTGCCCGCGCGCCACCGAGCCCGAGCCGGGCGGCAGGCCCTTGAAGTCGGGGCGCACGTCGATGTCCCAGGCGGCCACTTCCTTGGGCGTGGCGTCGCGGCCGATGCCGGGGTAGCCCGTTGCCGTTTTCGGCTGCGCCCACGCGGCAACGCACACGCCGCAGGCAGCCACCAGCGCCAGCAGCGCGCGGCTAGGAAAGCTGGACATTCGCCACCTCCCCGCTTTGCTGCACCTGCCACGACTGGATCGCGTTGTTGTGATAGATCGAGCGCGTGCCGCGCACGGCGCGCAGCTGGCGGTAGCTCGGCTGCACGTAGCCGGTGTCGTCCATCGCGCGGCTCTGGATGATGGCGGGCGTGCCGTCCCACACCCAGTCGATGTTGAAGCGCGTGAGGCACTTGGACAGCACCGGCGACTCGAGCCGCGCGGTGCGCCAGTTGCGCCCGCCGTCCACGCTCACGTCCACGCGCTTCACCTTGCCGCGCCCCGACCACGCCAGGCCGGTGATGTTGTAGAAGCCCTTGTCCAGCAGCATCTGCCCGCCCGAAGGCGTGGTCACCACGCTCTTGCATTCCTGGATGCTGGTGTACTGGCGGTGCTGGCCGTCGGGCATGAGGTCGACGTAGTGCACCGTCTCGTCCTTGGTGCCGTAGGGCTGGTCGCCCAGCTCGATGCGGCGCAGGTACTTGACCCAGCTCACGCCCTGCACGCCGGGCACCACCAGCCGCAATGGGTAGCCCTGCTCGGGGCGCAGCATCTCGCCGTTCTGCCCGTAGGCCACCAGCACCTCGCCCGAACGGATGAGGCTCATGGGAATGGTGCGCGTCATCGAGGAACCGTCGGCGCCTTCGGCCAGCACGAAGCGTTCGCCTTTCAGGTCGGCGCCGGCCATTTCGAGCAGCGTGATCAGCGGCACGCCCGTGAACTCGCTGCACGACAGCATGCCGTGCGTGTACTGCGCGGTCGGCACCGCGACGTTGCCCCACTCCATGCCGGTGTTGGCACCGCACTCGATGAAGTGAAAGCGCGACACCGAAGGCAGCCGCATCAGCTCGTCGAGCGTGAAGACCTTGGGCGCCTTCACCATGCCGTTGATCATCAGCCGGTGCTTCGACGGATCGATGTCCCACCAGCCCTGGTGGTGCCGCTCGAAGTGCAACCCGCTCGGCGTGACGATGCCGAACAGCGACTGCAGCGGCGCGAACGACACCGAGGCCTGCGCGGTCGGCGTGAGCCCCGGGCTCTGGCGGCGCTGCACGTTGGCCTCGTACTTGGAGGGCTTGCCGTAGCCGTCGGTGACCACCGCCTGGCCCAGGCCCGTGCTGTGCGCGGGCAACTGAAGAATGGCGGGATCGCCGTCGCCGACGGCACCGGGCTGCGCAAGCGCGGACGAGGCCGCCGTGCCCGCAACGGCGGCGGCGAAGGCGTTGCGAATGAAATCGCGGCGCCCCGCATGGGCCTGCGAGAAGACCGTGCGCACGCCCTGTGCGTCGACGAAATTCTCCGGTGCCTTGCGCACCTGCCCGGGCTGCTGCTGGATGCTGCTGGCGCTCATGGCGGGCCTTGCGCGGCTTACTTCGCGCCGCCCAGCACCCACGCGGCCAGCGCCTTGGCGTCGGCCTCGCTCATCGCGGGCTGGGCCGGCATCGGCACCGCGCCCCACTTGCCGCTGCTGCCCTTCTGGATGCTGGCGGTGAGCACGGCCATGGCGTCGGCCTGGCCGGCGTACTTTTTCGCGACGTCTTGATAAGCCGGGCCGACCAGCTTCTTGTCGACCGCGTGGCAGGCCAGGCAGGCGTTCTTCTGGGCGAGTTCCTTGTTCGCGTGAACCTGGGTCGAAATCAGCAATGCGGCGGCAACCGCGAGCGACGGCAACAACTTCAATTCTGTCTCCTCGAAACTCGCATCGAAGCTGCCAGTTTCATCGTTAAATAAGTAAATCGTTATGTAATGATTTTAGGAGCGATCGCGCGGAAGGGAAGGGCTGGATGGTTGGGGGAAACCCGCCTGCGCGCGGGCCTGCCGCAACCGCTCTTCGAGGTAGGCGCCGTAGAAGTCCGATGCGCCGCCGACCAGCCGCTCGGCGACCTCGCGGCCGTTGCGACCGAAGAAGAGCACGGTGGGCGCGACGGTGATGCCCCATGCCTTGAGCAAGGCCTCGTGCGTGAGCGGCGCACCGTCGAAGCCGCGCACCGCGCGCGTGTCGCGAAAGTCGATCTGCACCACGGGCAGGCCCGCCGCGAGCTCAGGCGCGAGGTAGTGCTCGCGCACGATCTTGCAGAACGGGCAGCCCTGCAGGCTGGCCATGACGACCAGCGGTTGTTGCCGCGCGAGCGCCTTCGCGAGCGCATCGGCAAGCGATGCCGGCGACGGCAATGCCGATTCCGCCGCGCGGCTTGCGGGCACCACGCACAGCGCGGCCATGGCCACGACGGCGTGGCGGCGCGTGGCAACAGGGCCACGTTTCATCGCGCCTCCTGCTCCATCAGCAGGTAGGTGTTGTAGGCGTTCATGCGGTTGGCGGCCTTGAACAGGGGCAGCGACTCGTACGCCGACCAGTCGGTGGCGGCATAGGCCTCGTCGAACGGCGTCATGTCGGCCGCGGCCTTCTTCATCGCGCCGCGCAGGAAGACGAGGTAGTCGCGCGTGTGGCGCAGGTCCTGCTGCGGCTCGGTCGACGCCGGTCCGTGGCCCGGCACGATGACGCGCGCATCGAGCGCCAGCAGGGCGTCGAGCGCCGCGATCCAGTGGCGGCTGTCGGCCGTGCCCACGTACGGAATGCGGTTGCGGAACACGATGTCGCCCGAGAACAGCACCTGCTGCTTCGGCAGGTAGATGGCCAGGTCTTCGGGCGTGTGCGCGGGCCCGGCCGGCTGCAGCACGAAACGCGTGCCGCCGATGGTCATCTCGGTGCGGCCGTCGATCCACACGTCGGCGGGCACGAGCCGCGTGCTGTCGTCGATCCACGGCGCGAGGTCCTTGCGCGAGGCTTCGAGCCGCAGGCGCGCGGCGTCGGAATACAGGTACGCCTTGCCCAACGTGTGCGCCACCACCTGCGCGCCCAGCGCCTTGAACACCTGCAGCCCGTACACGTGGTCGGCGTGGTAGTGCGTGAGGATGACGTGGCTGATCGGCTTGGGCGTGATCCTGCGGATCTGCGCCACCAGCTTTTCAGCGGCGGCGGGCGAGCCGAGCGCGTCGATCATCACCACGCTGTCCTGCGTGACGACGAAGCCCGCGTTGGAAATGAAGTTCTGGTTGGCCGGCGAGCCCAGCGCCGGAATGCCCTGCACGTAATAGACATCGGGCGCCACGCGCAGCGGCTCGATGTCGGGTGCCGCGAAGGCGGTGGCAGTTGCCACTGTCATTGCCATCGCCAGCAACGCGCTCGCTGCCGCGCGTGCAAGCTGCCGCGGGCCTCGAAGAAGAGCCATGAACATCGTGTGTCGTCTCCTGCCGTGGCGATGGCCTCGGGCTTGCCCGGCTGTACATATAAGCAGAAGATGATATTTTGCGAACGACGACAACAACCAGAGGGTTTCCCCATGAGACACGCATTCATCGCCTTCCTGCTCGCCATGGTCGCTTCGTTCGCGGGAGCGCAGGAGGTCAAGGTGGTCTATCACGTGAACACCGGCGTCGAGACCAGCGCGGCGGTGCTCGCCAACATCACCAACCACCTCAACGCGGACCCGAAGGCGAAGATCGTGGTGGTGACGCACGGCCCCGGCATCGACTTTCTTCTGACCGACGCCAAGGACAGCAAGGGCCGCGAGTTCAGCGGGCCGGTGAGCGCGCTGGCCGCGCGCGGCGTGGAGTTCAGGGTGTGCAACAACACGCTGACCACGCGCCACATCGACGCGGGCAAGCTGCTGATGGAAGCCAAGGTCGTGCCCTCGGGCGTGGCCGAGGTGGCGCGGCTGCAGGCCAAGGAAGGCTACGTGTACCTGAAGCCCTGAGGCGCCCGAAGGCCGCTTATTCCTGCTCGATGGCGATCTGCACGCAGATGCTGCGGCACAGCGCCACCACGGTCTCGTTCGCGATGCTGTAGTAGATGCTCACGCCCTCGCGGCGTCGGGCCAGCACGCCCGCCTGGTAGAGCGTGTTCAGGTGCTGCGACATGTTGGGCTGGGTGGTGTCGATCTCGGCCAGCAGCTCGCTCACGTTCTTCTCGCCGTTGCACAGCAGGCTGACGATCTTCAGCCGCATGGGCGCGGCCATCGCCCGGAACAGTTCGGCGGCCATGTCGAAGACCTCGTCCTCGGTGACGGCCGCGGGCTTTTTTCGGGATTTGGTGGCCATGCTGAAAGATTCCTGAGCAGGCCGCAATGTACATCGGCCTCCGGCGGCCCGGGTCGATGCACGGCACCCGGGTGATGGCTTTCGCCCGCCGCGTTGTCACAGGCGACACCGCTCGCCCGTCTTCAGGTCTGCGGCATTCGCCGCGCAAGCACCTGGAGAACCCAACATGCACAGCTTCACGCAGATAGCCCTGCCCTATGGCGGCCATTGCAACGTCCTTGTCGACAGTCCGTCGGCCCCCAATAATAATCAAAGCACATTCTTTGATAAATAACGGACTGCATATGAACAAGCATTCAAAGGCCTGGCTCGGCGCCGGGCTCGCGGCGGCAGTGGTGGTGGGAGGCGTCGGCTACGGGCTCGCGACGAAGTCCCGGGCGGCCGAAGGCGGCGGCGGCACGCCGCCCGCCAAGGTGGCGGTGGCCGTCGCCCGCAAGACCGAGGTGGCGCGCTTTCTCAGCGGCATCGGCACGCTGGAGGCCAACCGCCAGGTCGAGGTGCCGGCCGAGGCCGAAGGGCGCGTGGCGAAGATCCTCTTCACGCCCGGCGGCGAAGTGCGCGCGGGGCAGCTGCTGGTGCAGCTCAACGACGCGCCCGAGCAAGGCGACCTCGAGCGCCTCACGGCCCAGCGCGCCAACGCTCGGGCCCTGCTCGAGCGCACGCGCCGGCTGGTGCCGCAGCAGGCCGCCACGCAGGAGCAGCTCGACCAGGCGCAGGCCGGTTTCGACCAGGCCAGCGGCGACCTGCGGCGCGCGCAGGCCATGCTCGAGCAGAAGCACATCAAGGCGCCGTTCGACGGCGTGCTGGGCATCCGCAAGGTCAACCTCGGCCAGTTCGTGCGCGCCGGCGACGCGCTGGTGTCGCTCACCGACAGCCGCACGCTGTTCGCCAACCTCACGCTGCCCGAAACCGCCCTGCCCGCGCTCAAGCGCAACCAGCAGGTGGCGCTTTCGGTCGATGCGTATCCGGGCCGCGTGTTCCAGGGCAGGCTGACCACCATCGAGCCGCAGATCGGCAGCGACACGCGCACCGTGCGCCTGCAGGCCACCATCGACAACGCCGACGGCGCGCTCACGCCCGGCATGTTCGTCAACGGCAAGGTCGCGCTGCCCGCGCGCGCCGACGCCATCACCGTGCCCGAGACCGCCATCACCTACAGCACGCACGGCGACGCGGTGTTCGTGGTGCGCGCCGCCGACAAGGGCAACGGCTTCACCGCGCAGCAGGTGTTCGTGAAGGCCGGCGAGCGGCAAGACGGCCGGGTCGTCATCGAGCAGGGGCTGCAGGCCGGCGACAAGGTCGTCACCTCGGGCCAGCTGCGCCTGTACACCGGCGCCGCCGTCGCGCCGGCCGACAAGGACACGCTGGCCCTGCAGGAGCCGAAGTCATGAAGTTCACCGACCTCTTCGTGCGCCGGCCCGTGCTGGCGCTGGTGGTGAGCACGCTCATCCTGCTGCTCGGCGCGCGTGCGCTGGGCGACCTGCCGGTGCGCCAGTACCCGCTGACCGAAAGCACCACGCTCACCATCACCACGCAGTACCCCGGCGCATCGCCGGAGCTGATGCAGGGCTTTGTCACCCAGCCCATTGCGCAGGCGGTGGCGACCATCGAGAACGTCGACTACCTGTCGTCTTCCTCCACCCTGGGCCGCAGCGTGATCAGCGTGCGCATGAAGCTCAACGCCGACGCCAACCAGGCGCTCACGCAGGCCATGGCGCAGGTCAGCCAGGTGAAGTACCGGCTGCCGGCCGAGGCCTTCGACCCCGTCATCCTCAAGTCGTCGGGCGAGGCCACGGCCGTGGCCTACGTGGGCTTCTCGAGCCAGACGATGCCGATGCCCGCGCTCACCGACTACCTCTCGCGCGTGGTGCAGCCGCAGTTCGCGTCGATTCCCGGCGTGTCGGGCGTGGAGGTGTCGGGCGGGCAGACGCTGGCGATGCGCGTGTGGCTCGACCCCAACCGCATGGCCGCGCGCGGCATCTCGGCCGGCGAGCTGGCCGACGCCCTGCGCCAGAACAACGTGCAGGCCGCGCCCGGACAGGTCAAGGGCCTGTACGTGGTGTCGAACATCCGCGTGAACACCGACCTGGTGAACGTGGCGGAGTTTCGCGACATGGTGGTCAAGCGCGACGGCGATGCCATCGTGCGCCTGGGCGACGTGGCCACGGTCGAGCTGGGCGCCGCGAGCGCCGACAGCAGCGCCACCATGGACGGCACCCCCGCCATCTACCTGGGCCTGCAGGCCGCGCCCAACGGCAACCCGCTGGTCATCGTGAAGCGCATTCGCGACCTGCTGCCCGGCATCAAGCAGAACCTGCCGCCGGGCGTGGAGGTGCAGCTGCCCTTCGAGCTCGCGCGCTTCATCGAAGCCTCGATCGACGAAGTGCAGCACACGCTGCTCGAAGCCATTGCCATCGTGGTGGTGGTGATCTTCCTGTGCCTGGGCTCGGTGCGCGCGGTGCTGATCCCGGTGGTGACGATTCCGCTGTCGATGCTGGGCGCCGCCGCGCTGATGCTGCTGTTCGGCTTCAGCATCAACCTGCTGACCCTGCTGGCGATGGTGCTGGCCATCGGGCTGGTGGTGGACGACGCCATCGTGGTCGTGGAGAACGTGCACCGGCACATCGAAGAAGGCAAGTCGCGCGTGCAGGCCGCGCTGATCGGCGCGCGCGAAGTGGCCGGCCCGGTGATTGCCATGACGCTCACGCTGGCCGCGGTGTATGCGCCCATCGGGCTCATGGGCGGGCTCACGGGTTCGCTGTTCAAGGAGTTCGCCTTCACGCTCGCGGGCGCGGTGGTGGTGTCGGGCGTGATCGCGCTCACGCTGTCGCCGGTGATGAGCTCGTTCCTGCTGCCGCAGGACCCCGCCGGCAGCCGCATGTCGCGCGCGGCGGAGTCGTTCTTCCACGGCCTGTCGACGCGCTACGGCCGGCTGCTCGACGTGTCTCTGCACCACCGCTGGGTGACGGGTGCGTTCGCGGTGGTGGTGCTGGCGAGCCTGCCCTTCCTGTACAACGCGGCGCAGCGCGAGCTGGCGCCGGGTGAAGACCAGGCCATGGTGCTCACGGCCATCAAGTCGCCGCAGCACGCCAACATCGACTACGTCGAGAAGTTCGGCAAGAAGTGGGACGAGGTGTTCGCCGGGCTGCCCGAGAACACCGGCCGCTGGCTCATCAACGGCTCCGACGGCGTGTCGAACAGCATCGGCGGCGTGCAGCTGTCGGACTGGAAGGACCGCAAGCGCAACGCCGACCAGATCCAGGGCGACACGCAGGGCCGCATGAACGAGGTCGAGGGCAGCAGCGTCTTCGCGTTCCAGCTGCCGTCGCTGCCGGGCTCGACCGGCGGGCTGCCGGTGCAGATGGTCATTCGCAGCGCGGGCGACCACCGCAGCGTGTTCGAGGCCATGGAAACACTGAAGAAGTCGGCGCGCGAGAGCGGCAAGTTCGCCGTGGTCGACAGCGACCTGGAGTTCAACAACCCCACGGTCGAGATCCGCGTGGACCGCGCCAAGGCCAACAGCATGGGCGTGACCATGAAGGCCATCGGCGACACGCTGGCGGTGCTGGTGGGCGAGAACTACGTCAACCGCTTCGGCATGGACGGCCGCTCGTACGACGTGATTCCGCAGTCGCCGCGCGACCAGCGCCTGACGGCCGAGGCGCTGTCGCGCTACTACGTGAAGAGCGCCAGCGGCCAGCCCGTGCCGCTGGCCAACCTGGTGCAGCTGTCGACCAGCGTGGGGCCCAACAAGCTCACCCAGTTCAACCAGCTCAACGCGGCCACCTTCCAGGCGATTCCGATGCCGGGCGTGACCATGGGCGACGCGGTGGCGTTCCTGAGCGAAGAGGCGAAAAAGCTGCCGGCCGGCTTCAGCTACGACTGGCAGTCGGACGCGCGACAGTTCACGCAGGAAGGTTCGGCGTTGGTGATGGCCTTCGTCTTCGCCATCGTGGTGATCTACCTGGTGCTGGCGGCGCAGTACGAGAGCCTGCGCGACCCGTTGATCATCCTGATCAGCGTGCCGATGTCGATCTGCGGTGCGCTGGTGCCGCTGGCGCTGGGCTTGGGCACCATCAACATCTACACGCAGATCGGGCTGGTGACGCTGATCGGGCTGATCAGCAAGCACGGCATCCTGATGGTGGAGTTCGCCAACGAGATCCAGATGCACAAGGGCCTCGACCGGCGCGCGTCGATCGAGGAGGCCGCGCGCATCCGCCTGCGCCCCATCTTGATGACCACCGCCGCGATGGTGATGGGCCTGGTGCCGCTGCTGTTCGCGAGCGGCGCGGGTGCCAACAGCCGCTTCAGCATCGGCCTGGTCATCGTGGTCGGCATGCTGGTGGGCACGCTGTTCACGCTGTTCGTGCTGCCCACCATGTACACGCTGCTGGCCCGCGACCACCGCCCCGCGAGCCGATCGCAACGCGCCACCGAACTCGATGCGCTGGCCGCGCGCGAACCGGCGGCGGAACACGCCTGATGCCAAGGAGCACGACCATGAACCGACTCTTTTCCTACGCCGCGCCTTTTGCACTGAGCGTGCTGGTGCTGGCCGGCTGCGCCGTCGGGCCGACCTACACCGCGCCGGCCGATGCGCCGGTCGCCATCTCGCGCCCGAGCGCTCGCTGTTCGCCGACGACGCGGTGCAGCGCGACTGGTGGCGCCAGCTCGACGACCCGCAGCTCGATGCGCTCATCGACCGCGCGCTGGCCGCCAACCACGACATCCGCATCGCGCAGGCCCGGCTGCTCGAAGCCCGCGCCACGCAGACCGGGGCCGAGCTCGACCGGCTGCCGGTGGTCACCGCCGGCGCGAGCAAGACGCGCGGCATCGCGCAGGGCAACAACGGCGCGCAGCCCGACGTGCGCTCGCTGTCGCAGAGCAGCCGCGCGGGCTTCGACGCCTCGTGGGAAATCGATCTGTTCGGGCGCCTGAAGCGGCTCGACGACGCCGCCACCGCGCGCGCCGAAGCCAGCGCGGCCGACCTCGAGCAGGTGCGCATCGTGGCCGTGGCCGAGCTGGCCCGCAACTACTACGAGATGCGCGGCGCCGAGCAGCGCATGGCCGTGACGCGGCGCACGCTCGACAGCCTGCACGGCAGCCTGCGCGTGACCGAGGCGCAGGTGCAGACCGGGCGCGCGCTCGAAGGCGACCTGGCGAGCGCGCAGGCCAACCTGGCGACCACCGAGAGCCAGTTGCCCGCGCTGGAAACCACGCGCCGCCAGGCGGCCTACCGCGTTGCGGTGCTGGCCGGCCTGCGCCCCGCCGAGCTGGAGCCGATGCTGCAGCCCCGGCCGCTGCGCGTGCTCGACAAGCGCCTGCCGGTCGGCGACCTGAGCGACCTGCTGCGCCGCCGCCCCGACGTGCTGCGCGCCGAGCGCGGCCTTGCGGCCAGCACGGCCGACGTGGGCGCGGTCACGGCCGAGCTGTATCCGCGCTTGGACATCGGCGGCTTCCTGGGCTTCATCGCGCTGCGCGGGTCGGACCTGGGCAGTTCGTCGAGCCGGGCCTTCAGCGTGACGCCGGGCGTGAGCTGGCCTGCCCTGCGGCTGGGCTCGGTCAAGGCCCGCGTGCGCGGCGCCGAGGCCCGCGCCGAAGGCGACCGCGCCCTGTACGAGCAGACCGTGCTGCGCGCCATCGAGGACGTGGAAGGCGCCCTCACCAGCTACGGCCAGAACCAGCTGCGCCTGCAGCGGCTGGCCGAGGCCTCGGCACGCAGCGGCCGCGCCGCCGAACTGGCCGAGGTGCGCTACCGCGAAGGCGCCGCGCCCTACCTGAGCGTGCTCGACGCCCAACGCACCCTGCTGCGCGCGCAGGACGCGGTGGCCGAGGCCGAAACCGCCTCGTACACCAGCCTCGTCGCGCTCTACAAGGCGCTGGGCGGCGGCTGGCAAGCACCCGCCGGAACAAGGGGAGGCCCAACCACCTGACAATGGCACCGTTTTCCTCCACGATCGAACTCGCCATGTCCGCCCCAGATGCCGCCAAGCCCACCTGGATGCCGCACCAGCCGGCAGACCGCATCCTCTCGACGCTCAAGACCCGCGGCGCGCTCGGCATTCCCGACATCGCCAAGATCCTGAGCGTCACGGTGGAAGCGGTGCGCCAGCAGATGGCCAAGCTGGAGGCCGAAGGCCTGGTCGACGCCGAGAGCCGCTCCAGCGGCCGCGGCCGGCCCACGCAGATCTGGCGGCTGACCGGGGAGGGCCACAAGCGCTTTCCCGACACGCACGCCGAAATGACGGTGCAGATGATCAGCGCCGTCATCGGCGTGTTCGGCGAGAAGGGCATGGACCAGCTCATCTCGCGCGCGAGGCCACCATGCGCGCCAACTACACCGAGGCCATGCGCGGCGCGCGCAGCCTGAAGACGCGGCTGGAGCGGCTGGCGGAAATCCGCAGCCGCGAAGGCTACATGGCCGAGTTCCGGGCCGACGACGGCGACGGCGACGGCGGGGGCGACGGTTTTCTCTTCATCGAGAACCACTGCCCCATCTGCACCGCCGCGCAGGCCTGCACCGGCTTTTGCCGCAGCGAGCTGCAGCTCTTCGACGAAGTGCTGGGGCCCGACGTGAGCGTGAGCCGCGTCGAACACGTGCTCGCGGGCGCGCGGCGCTGCGCCTACCGGGTCGTGCCCAAGGCGGCCAACTGAATCCGTTTTTCTTTTCTTTCAACAACCACAAGGAACCACGATGGAACACAAGCTCCCACCCCTGCCCTACGCGCTCGACGCACTGGCACCCGAGTACTCGCAAGAGACGCTGGAATACCACTACGGCAAGCACCACAACGCGTACGTCGTGAACCTCAACAACCTGCAAAAGGGCACCGAGTTCGAGGCGATGACGCTCGAAGAGATCGTCAAGAAGTCCAGCGGCGGCATCTACAACAACGCCGCCCAGATCTGGAACCACACCTTCTTCTGGAACTGCATGAAGCCGCAAGGCGGCGGTGCTCCCAGCGGTGCGCTGGCCAAGGCCATCGACGCCAAGTGGGGCAGCTACGACGCC
>NZ_MOWM01000038.1 GCF_016082275.1 Variovorax sp. E3 | reverse complement strand
CGGCGCCGTGATGCCGCCTGTGGAGCGGGCTGTGGCGGCGGCGCGGCGCGCCGGACGGCGTCCGCGCTGGCCGCGCCCGCGGCCTCCTTGGCGGACGACGAATCGCGCGGGGCCTTCACCTGCTGCTGCTTCTTTTGATCCTCGACTTGCGCTCTTCGTGCAGCGGTGGCCGCCGCTGGTGGCGCCGGCTCCGGTGCTGCTGGTGCTGCTGCTGCCGATGCGGCGGCAGGCAGGTCGGCTGGCGGTGCGGCATCCGCCGAGGGCGGAGCCGGCACGGCCGCAGGTGCGGGTGCAAGTGGAGGAGCCACGGGCGCCTGCGCTGGCGCGGCAGCCCCGCCACGCGCGCCTCGCCGTCGAGCTGCGCGTCAGGCACCGGCTCGCGGTGCCACAGCACGGTCACGAACGTCGCCACGAGCACGGTCGCGAAGGCCGCGTTCCATGGCATGCGCGAGCGCGGCTCGCCGCCGCCGCCGAACACGCGGCGCCACCAAGGCGCGGCACTCGCGCTGTTGGCGGCGGGGCGCGTCGCGGCCGGCACGGCGGCCAGGTTGTGCGCCATCTTCAGGATCGCGTCGCGCGTGCGCGCGTCGGGCGTGGCGTTGCTGTCGGGCGCGTGGTCGAGCGCGCGGCGCAGCGCCGGGTCGCGCAGGTCTTCGCCGTCGTCGCGGTCGAAACCGGTGGTGTTGCCGGTCGTCGTCATGCGCGTGGCTCCAGCACCGACAGGTAGCGCTCCATGCACCCGCGCAGCTTCTGCAGTCCGTAGCGCAGGCGGCTGCGCACGGTCTCGAAGCCGATCTCCAGGCTCGCGGCCAGCGCCTCGACGGTCAGGCCGTCTTCGTGGTGCAGCAAGAACGCGGCGCGCTGGTCGGCCGGCAGTTCGTCGAGGCAGGCCAGCAGGCGGCGGCCCGCGGCACGCCAGAACGCGAGCTCTTCGGCCGACGGGTGCGCGGCGGCGTCCACCGCGCCGCGCACGCACGGTCGAGCGTGGGAATGGGGTCGGTGTCGTCGTCAAGGTGCGCGTCGAGCGTCACCTCGCGCCCGCTGACGCGCAGGCGGTCCATCGCGAGGTTGTGCGCGATGGTGAAGGCCCAGGTGCGCCAGGTCGCGCCCTGCGGCGAAAAGCTGTCGCGCGCCGAGATGATCCGTACCCAGGTGTCCTGGAACACCTCGTCGGCCTGCGCCACGAGCCGCGCGCCCAGCAGCCGCTTGACGAAGCGGAACAGCCCGCCCTCGTGGCGCGCGTAGAGCACGTCGAACGCAGCGGCGTCGCCTTGCGCGTAGGCCAGCATCAACTGGTCGTCGGGCATGGCCTGTCGCTCGGGGGCGTTCTTGGCGGAAGGGGCGCGGGGAAGCGCGGACATCGGAGGATTTTCACCCGAGCTTGTACGGGCGGCGGGGCGGATCGGGGTTCGGGTGGGCAAAAAAGTGGCGCGGACCTAACCCCGTTGCGGCGGCCCCGCCGTATCAGCCTGCATCCAACCACCCGGAGTCCCGCCATGACCCAGCCTTTTGCGCCCCGGCTTCGCCGCCCGATCATCGTGCTGCTGTGCGCCCAACTGCTCCTGACCGCCTGCGGCGCCACCGAGGCCCCGGCCCTGCCCGGCGTGACGCGCCACCCTTCGACGCCGCCCGACAGTCGCACCATGCAGACCGCGCTGAACTTCGAGGCGCCGTCCGCCACGCATTGCGCCCGGCCGGTGCAGACGCACGAGACCCCGGGCACGCCGCGCCCCCTGACGCTCATGCGGCGCGAACGCGCGGTCGGCGCGGCCAGCGCCGACGAATACGCGCTGCGCAAGAGCGCCCCGCCGTCCACGGCCGCCGCCATCGCCGAGGCGCCCGCGGCGATGGCCGTGCCCGTACCGCCGGCATCGCCATCGCCATCGCCAACGCCAACGCCAGCAGCGACAGCACCCCGCGTCGCCGGCGCCATCCAGCCGCCGGCCCAGGCCCCGCGCCCCGCCAACGAACCCGTCACCGCCGGCATGGTCGACGACAACGCCGACTTCGGCGAATACCTGGCCTTCCGCGCCCGCACGCAGGTCGTGCACCGCGAGCGCGACATCAGCGCGCGTTACCTGCTGCAGGTGCGCGACGCGCGCGGCACCGTCGTGCCCGACGCCGAGGTGGCCGTGCAAGCCCCGAACGGCGCCGCCATGTGGGCGCGCACCGACGCGGGCGGGCGCGCGTGGCTGCATCCGAACGCGTTCGATGCCCGGGGCCGCAGCCAGGTGTACGAGGTCACGGTGCGCAAGAACGGCCGACAGAGCACCGCCTTCCTGCAGCGCGGCCAGAAGAACGCCGTTGACGTGGTGCTCGGCGGCAAGTCCGACGCCGCCCCTGCACGCGCGCAACTCGACCTGGTTTTTCTGATCGACGCCACCGGCTCCATGGACGACGAAATCGCCAAGCTCAAGAGCACGCTGCGCACCATCGCCGACCAGGTCGCGAAATTGCCGAGCCGCCCCGACACCTGCTTCGGCCTGGTGGCGTACCGCGACCGCACCGACGACTTCATCGTGCGCCGCCACGACTTCACCAACGACCTGAACGCCTTCCAGGGCGTGCTCGACGCGCTGCGCGCGGCCGGCGGCGGCGACTACCCCGAGGCCATGAACGAGGCGCTGAACGAGACCGTCCACCAGCTGAGCTGGCGCGGCAACGGCACCACCCGCCTCGTGGTGCTGCTGGCCGACGCGCCGCCCCACCTGGACTACGGCGGCCCGCAGTACGACGACGACATGGTCGCCGCGCTGGGCAAGGGCATCAAGGTGTTCAGCGTGGGCGCGTCGGGGCTCGACAGGCAGGGCGAATACATCCAGCGGCAGATCGCGCAGTACACCGGCGGGCGCTTCGTTTTCCTGACCTACAAGGAGGCGAGCGACCCGGCCAGCGGCCCCGGAACGCAGACCGTGCACGACGTCGGCAACTACTCGGTGCAGACGCTGGACAAGCTGATCGTGCGGCTCGTGTCGGAAGAGTTGGGCAAGTTGCCGGCGGGCAGTTGAACTCGGCCAAAAAGCTGGGCTATAATCTTGGGCTCGATGCCAATAAGCATTGACGGCTCTTTAGCTCAGTCGGTTAGAGCGATGGAATCATAATCCACAGGTCCGCGGTTCGAATCCGTGAAGAGCCACCAACACCCCCCGAGTGTTGATTTCATTGGGGAAATCAGCACTTTCAGCCATTCGAAGTGAGCCGGTCAATGAGCCGGTTCACTCAATGCGACACCTCCCCAACCTGTATCGAAACCGATACGGCGTCTACTACCTCCGCCTCTACCACGAGAGGCGCGAAACCAAAATTTCCCTGCGCACCAAAGATTGGTCGCTGGCTAAACTGCTCGCTTTACAACACCACCACAGGCAGGCAATGGCAGGGATACCCAGACGATACGAAGCAAACCTAGAGACCTTCGAGTTCAAGACGGACGGGACCCCAGAAGACGCCGTAGCCCTTGAGCGCTTTCTAGCCAATCCAGCGATTGCCTACAGGCTCCAGCAGCCCCCAGCGGCACGCGCGCCGGTAAGCCACGCGCCCACCTCAGCCCCAATCCTCGCCACACCGAAAACCTTTGTTGAGTTCACTAAAGCATACCTACTCACCAAAGATAATCAAAATACAAATAAAACTCTCGCAGAAAAAAAAACGAACTTACGAAGAGTTTTTACTACCGCTCTCTAACAAGGAAATTCTCGTTAAAGATATTGACAAAAATCACGCGGTGGAATTCAAGCTCAATCTTATGGCTCGAAGAGCGGGAAACTCGATAGTAAATAAAAAGATTTCTTACCTCAAAGATTTTTTTTCAGAAGCAAAGTCGAATGGGCAACACGCTGGACCCAACCCTTTCGACGATTTAAGTGTTGAGAAAAAGGGAAATGATAGTATCAAATTTGACGAGTTCACCGACGAAGAACTCATTTTGATTTTTAACCCACACACATATATTGAATATATGAAGGAGCCAAATTATTTTTGGCTTCCCATTCTCGCACTATTTACTGGCGCTCGACTGAACGAACTTGCCGGGATTTCCCTTAAAGATATATTTCAAAGTTCAGGCGTCTGGGTTATCAAAATCCCTCCGGAACGCGCAAAGACCGAAAACAGTGTGAGAGACATACCTATTCACAAAAAACTTATTGAGCTTGGTTTTCTTGACTTCTATGAACAAGTTAAAGCCGCAGAGCCTTTCAACAATCTTCTTTTTTCCGAGCTTGTTAAGAAAGAAAAAATTCGACAAGTGGAAATCAAATAAGTTTGATATCGACTACGGGAAAAACTGCTCGCGTCGGTTCGCGCAATATCTTGACAAAATTAAGCTAATCTCAAGAGAAAAGGTTTTCCACTCTTTTAGGTCTACTGTAATCAATCGGCTTACTAATGTTGCCGCCCTTCACCCTGCGCTTATTATGGGCCTCGTGGGCCACATTGAGAGCGCGAAGATTGATTATTCTGCGGTTCACTTTAAGGTCTACCAGAAGAAAAAGCCAATTCAGACCTTGAAGCAGGTTATTGATAGACTTTCCTACAATTTTCTGAATGAGAATCTTCACCAACTTTCACAATCACGCAAATGAAAATCGATATTCTTTCAAAATACCATTTTGACAATCTGACTCCAGACCAGCTGGACGAAATCCTAGACATTGAAGAAATTCACGAGCTTCAAGACAATCAGGAGACGCAAGATACTATGCGTATGCTCTCACAGTTTCTTGTTGGCAATGTAGGCAACACCTTCAAGGAAATCAAAGCCCTTGACCAGCAAGACAGAAGGCGACTTCTTCAGCGCTGGGCCTCACTTTTGAAGAGCCCCGACCAACTGAAATCCGTAGTTATCGCGATAACTACCGAACTTCTGTAAAATCTTCAAAGAAACACTTGACTGCAGTTTTTGTTGCAAGGATACTACACTTCCTTAACCACCAAGAGGAGTGAAACTATGGCAACCGCTACCAAGTCGATTGACGAACAACTGGCAGAGCTTGACGCAAAGCGTAAAGAGCTTCTTGCGGCCAAAGTTCAAGAGAAAGAAAAGCCGTACCTCGATATGCTGGAGCATATCAAGAGCAAGGATATTGACCCGGAAGACTTCGCCAAATGGCTTGAGGTGAAATTCCGTAAGTACTTTATCACTATCGACTACAAAGACGGCGAAGAGACCAAGACCTACCGCCGCTACAAGGGCCAGATTGGCAAGGACGCAACCGCGACCCTGTCCACTCTGAAGGCTCTGGGTGAAAAGGCCCTCTATGCGGCTGTAAACCCCGAACACAAGGCGTTGGGCGACGAATGGGTGAAGAACCTGTTCTATCCTGCCCCCAAGTAAGTAAGTTGAATACTCCAAAGAATAAGGCGCCCAGGGCGCCTTTTTCTTTTCAACAGTAAATTTAATCAACAATTACAGAACCAGCTTTATTAAACCAAAAAAGCGCCCATTGTCAAGAGCTATGGACAACTTACCTACCCACAGCGTAAAGCTGTGGATAGCCCTTCGGGTTCGAAAGTTGACCACAGCGAGACACTGACGCGCTGCGCTTGCCCTAGTTTTTATATTTCTCTCAACACAGGGAAGGCAAGCAGCCAGGAACCCCACAGAACGGCCGTAGAGCCGTTTTTTTACACCTGCCCTACCTTACCCCTTATCTCCTATCCCTCCCTGCTCTAGCGGCAGATTACAAGAGATTGTCCGCCTGTCAAATTTCAGAAAACAGATTATAAAAGTCGATTTTTCTTGACACCATTTCTTGACACCACTTTTTTCATTGGAGAAATTTAAATTCTTGACACCACAGGCTGACACCACACCCCCCCGAGCTTGACACCATTTTGAAGCACCCGTTTTCATTGGAGAAAATCACACTTGACAATCAAACCTGACACCACTTTTTTGTATTGTTTACATATTCATTGATTACAAGCTACATTACAAACTCAAAAACCATAGTTTTTGGAGTAATAAGTAAAGCGAAGCGGAAAAAAAAGGCAAAAAACGAAAATCACGCAAAAATTTGCTTTTTAATAATCTTTTTGCTACTGTATTACCAAACAGGAGCAACAATTGGAACAAAAACAACAATTTATAAATTTACCTAAGGACGCAGTAAAAAGACTTTTTAGCCCGGAGCTGAACGATTTTGACCATAAGCTTTATATTTACTTAAGATTTAAATCAACTTTTAAATATGAGCTCTTTGGAATATACAAACAAGAAACCTTTCAAACCCTCAAGAATGCAATAAACGACGCTTGCGGCACGAGCAAAGACATTACGCAAATAAAGCGCTCAATCTCAAAGCTCGAAAAGCTCAAACTTCTCACAGTTCAGAACTCGAAGAGTTGCCTTGTGGTCTGTTTAGACTACACAAAAACCCTCGCTGACACCGTCAGCGCCATTGAGAAGGACTATAAAACCTTCAACCTTTACCCCGAGCGACTTAAAGAGCTTCGAGACGCCATAGGCGTAAACACTGCCGCAGTCTTCCAAAATAATCAAAAACAAATAGAGGAAAGCACAGACCTATCGCCCGATACTCTAGAAAAACTCGGTTGGTAAATAAAATAAAGGCGCAAGGGCGCCTTTTTATTTGACTTTAAATATATTTTTTATTACCATATATTATCAAACAATATCATAAAGGAGAAATATGGATAATAAAGAAACCTACCCCGCCTCAATAAAATATCATTTACCGACAGAGAATAAAGAGCTTTTAAAGGTCATAAGTGATACCTCGGGCGTCTCAGTTAGCGAGATTTTAAGACGCCTCACTGCATATTATTTAAACCTCACCCCCGCGCAAGCTTCAAAGCTTATAACAAAATGAGCATTTTAAACGAAGCTTTAGAAGCACTCCCAGACACCAGCAAAGAGCGCCACACGCTCGAAGCAATACTAATCAGCGGCCTTTCGGCCAAAGAGAAAATCAACTTGACCCGCGCCTGTAATGAACTCGGTGTTGAGCGGAGCAAACTTATCCGCGCATTCCTTGAAATAGGTTTGCGCAACTACAACAACAGCAGGGGCGCCCAAGGTAGCGGCGGCCTTAATATTAAGAAAGGTATCTGATTATGCTAGAAGTCAATTACTTGGGCTTGCTTGACCAAGCTCTGGAAAAATACAACCTAACCGACAAAATCAATAAACAAGGTGTTTCCGACATTCTCGAAGAACTAAAATTTTATTATGAAAAAGAAGGCAGAGAACCGGAAGAGCAGCTCACCTATATTTTTGAGCAAGCACTACCAGACGGCGACCGAGACGAATATCTGAGCTGTGCGCGGTGCGATTGCCTGGACGGGTACATAGAAAATGTTCGCGCACGAGGAAATTCACCTGACCTTATTAAGTCTATTAAAGAAAAAGGAGATTTTAACGAAATTGCCGAAGACTATGATAGGTACTCAAAAGCGATTTGGGACGACGACCTTTATATGGTAAAGAAAAAATCTGCCGATATTGATTTTTCAGGTCTCCAGCAGACTTTTGTAGAAAGAGCGATACGCGCCTACTCTCACGATTTTACGGAAGAAGAACGAGAGCTATTCCGTTTTGAAAATCGCAGCAAAATCACCGCAACGCTTGCCAGTAAAAGTGAAGTGTTTTATGAGTTATGCCTTCCTGAAATCAGGCAAAAAATTGATTTTGAGAAAGCTTTGCCCTACGCGCAGACGCTTGCTCTCTTGGAGCAAACACAACCCACCTACGAACCGGGCACCTACTTCACAGACGCGCTGGACAAGGTGAATGAACTCAACGCACCAAAGAAAAAGACCTTAAAAATATGAATACATTGCGCAACAAAATAATCGTAGACGCCGCAATTTTTGCTTGGTTCTTACCGCTCGTTTGGTTCGCTTATGAGACCGCCTCCGGGCACCGCCAAGCAGAGTTTGGCGATTTCATAATCTACTTAATCGGCTTGGTGCTAGTTCTTCCGTCAACCTTTGTGTTCGCTCTAACTCATTTAAAAGCTTAAGCATATTCTCTATGACTATTTCCAGAAACAGAGACTTTTTTTAAGTCTCTTTTTTTTGGCCTATCGGTGTCATAGTTCTTCATTCTTTCCACAAAATCGCTCACGGTTTTGACTGGCAGGGCTCTATTTATCGCCCCTGATATCTCGCCCCATAGTTGCCCTTCCAGCAAAAGAACAAGAGACAGCGCGTCCTCTTTTTCGCCCTCATTTCCCTCATTTAGCGCGCTCACAGCACTCAAATAGAGTCTGTATTTACTAGATAAATCGAGGCCGATAAAGCCTTTATCCCCTTAATATCTGATATTTTTATATTTATGTGATATCTCATATTTGACTTTCTTTTTTATTCTGTTATCAATATAACAATAAGAATAAGAGAAAGCAAGCATACGCGAACGATAGCGCCCTTCGGTCTCTATCTAACCCTAACGGGTTTCGCGGCTTGTAAGGGGTTCCCCCTTAACCCCCTTGTTCTTCGAACTATAAATACAAATACAGGAAAAAATTTATATGGCAAAAATAACAGAAATTTTTAATAGTAATCGCGAAATTGAGCTATCTGACAGTGAGCGCTTGAGGATTGATATGGAAAGCAGATATGCCGCTTATGGATTGAAACTCACCACGGTTTTTTGTGAGTACGATATCGACAAATTCAAGGTGGAGTTCTCATTAACTAACCTGAAATTTAGCTCTGTTATTTTTCCAGAATCTGGAACTTACTCAGACATTCCAGGAAAACTGGAAAGAGTAATACTCTCTGCTTTCGAGGTATTTTTTAGAGAGAAATTTTTTAAAATAAAACCGTTATCGACAGTAAGAAAATCAACAAAAACAACGACAGGAGAATATTATGAGATTACAAGGAGAAAAAATTTAAGGAATTTCAAAGTGAGAGAGAATTCAATTATTTGTACGGCAAGGCGGCTGGAAAGCCAAGAAAGTCAGTGGCTGATAACTGCGTTGAGTTTACAAAAGAAGAGGATTGTTTTTTTGCCAAGCTAGCAGTCAGATACGCTGATTGGCGCCTCTATTTTGAGAAAGAAATTATCGACGGCGAGACGGTCCTCTCTGTCAGCTATCGATTAAATGGTTCCACCTTTTGGATTCACGCACCCGCTAAAAGGATTAGCTCGGACCAACTACAGGAACTTATTTTTAGCTCGATACGCGAAACATTTATCAAGCACTTGGGCGCGAAATGAGCAAGAAAAACCGCGTCCTTTTCACCCGTTTGACTGAGGAAGAACACAGCAAAGTTTCTGATGACTTTTTTAAATTCTGGCGCTGTAAGCGTGGCCGAGTACGTGCGCGCCACACTTTCAAAGCAGCAACCAAAGCGCCACAACAGAGACTTTTTTTTCCTGTATCGCAGAGATTAGGCGTGTTGGAAACAACATAAACCAAATTTCTATGTCGCTTCACGTAATCAAAAAAAGCGCTGATAAAAACAGCTTTGATTTTTCGATTATTGAGCGAGAGCTTGAAGCGATATCAAGCCACCTTGAAACCTTATCGCAAGAGGTTTCAAAATGATTTTGACATTTTCGGGCTACGGAAAAGGCAAAGGCCACGGGCCTGTCGCTTATGTGTGCGACAGCATAAAACACGACGGCACTCAAAGAAGCGTAGCGCCCGAGATTTTGAAAGGCTCTAGAGCGACCACCAAAGCGCTCATTGATAAAAACGAGAATAAATACAAATACACAAGCGCAGTAATCAGCTTCACAAAAGAAGAGTTCTCAAAAGAACTTGCTTTAAAGGTCCTGAAAGACTTTATTGACTGCGCGTTTGTGGGCCTTAACCCCGCGCAGTACGACCTCTTGGCAGTGCTCCACCTGGACACAGAGCACCCGCACATTCACCTAGTCATACCCCGCGTTGAGCTGACCACGGGCAAGGACTTCAACATTGCGCCACCTCCCCCACGCCCCAACAGTGGCAAGCAGGCCCCTACCGGGTCCGTGGCGCCCGTTTGGAGGGACTGGAGCACCCTTACCCGCCACAAACACGGTTTGGCGCCTGTAGAGGCGTCTGAGGACTTGGACCGCCTCCCACTGACCCAGAAGGAGCGGCGCGCTCTGTCCAAGGTCGAACTGTCCAAGCTCCCACACACGCAGGCCAAGCTAGCACTTGACGGCTTTGTAAAAGACAACATTGCCAATGGCCTCATTCGCACCAAAAAAGACATTGTTCAATTTTTAAAAGAGCAAGGCTTTGAAGTTTGCCGCATTACTTCAAACAGTATCAGCGTTAACCACAACAATAAAAATATCAGACTATCAGGAGGAATTTATGAAGACAGAACAGACAGAAAAACTTTTACCGACCTCGCCTTTGAGCAAGCAAGAGAGCGAGGAAGTGGAAACACTTTTGGACCGATTGAACAAAAACCAAAAATCAATCGACGGGAAAATTTTGATAATGCTTCAAGCGAACTTGGAAGAATTAAACAGCGATACCAAGTACAGATTTCAAAAATTCACAACAGAAATATTGCGCGCTATCGGGGAGGAAACAGTCAAAGCGGAGAAGTACATAGCTCGGTATTTTCGCAAGCTGGTGCGCCCCGTCAAGCTGTGGTTCGCAGCCCTACTGATAAGCAACCTGTTAGTTCTCACAATGTGTCTAATCGTGCTTTACAAAATAAGCCGACTATAAAAGCTGTTTCTTCTGGAGGAAAAGGCGACGACCGTTCACAAATTGCGGAGCTTCTCGCAAGACTAGGCCAAACCTCCGACCCCTTTCAAAGATTGGAACTAGAAGCTCAAATTTTTGATATCACGAGGAAAGTACCAAACCTATGAACTTCGAGCAACTTCTACAAAAAAACATTCTCGACTATCACAACGAGCTTTCATCCAAATACGGCCCCGCTGGAGCCTCCTTTAAGAAACTTCATAGTGAAAATTGTGGGACTATAGCTCGCTATTTTTGTCAAAGTTCACTAATCGAATATGACGCCGAAGAGGTTCTTTTTAGTGGAATAAAAAAACGGTGATACACGAATTCTCTCACCATATCCAGCAAAAACAGTTTGGCTATACAAAGCACGACTTCCTTTTTTACCTAATCAATCAACTGATTATTATTCTAGAGAGGACTTTCGACAGCCCGCGCACGGCATTTTTTTATAAGTCATTACGACCTACACGAGGATAAAGAAGCAATCTCGACACCGATAAATTATTTATTTGTCTATGAAGAACTTAAAAAATACTCAGCGCTTCCGCTCAACCAAGCCTTAAAAAACTGTAAATTTTTAGAGGTTGCTATTTTCGGCGTGCGGGACATTCAGGACTTTGACTACGCAGACCACACGGAAGAAATTAAATTACTCGAAGAAAGAAAACAAAAATATGGACATATTTAAAAGGCTACTTACCTTATTTTGCAAAAGACCAAACGAACAAGCTGGTTTAATTAAAAACCCCGTCTTCAACATTTTTTTGACGCCTGCGAGTCAGGCAAGCAAAAACGTTCGAAGCTATTCTGACCTTATTAAAGCACTTGAAGAAAGCAAAATTAAAACCAGAGATAAAGAGTAATTATGGGCATATTCAATCGGCTTTTTAATTTTCTACTTGGCAAACCAAACGAGATAGCTAAAACAAGGCGCACAAGAAAAACTCGATATGACAGAGATATTGAAAATATCTCCAATTTGCTTGACATAAAGCCTCGCGTTTTTTAAATCTTACAAAGAGCACTTAAAAGAAAGCCTTCAAGACCCGAACAAGATAAACAAAAAGCCTTTAGCAATCACCCTCCAATTTGTCCCGAGCAGCCAATCAAACAGAAATGTGCGCAGCTATCTTGAATACACAACGGGTTCTTACAAAACCTGGCAAGCGATTAGAAACAAATGCGAGAACGACGCGGGCGGAGTTTGTGAAATCTGTGGCGACACCTCTCAAAAATATGGCGTCAAGCATTCGACTGAATGCCACGAAGTTTGGAGCTATGACGAAGAAATACAGATACAAAAACTTGAGTACTTGATAGCTCTATGCGTTCGTTGCCACAAAATTGTTCACCTTAACCAACACAAAGCCATTGAGGAAGATTGGAAATCTCTTTTAAAAGACTACGAGTATCTGAACAACATTACAGCGAAGCAGGCTAAAAACTACTACGACAAAAGCTTATCGCGGCAAAAAAGACAATCTAGCATAAAGTTTAAGATTGATTTAAGTTTTATCCAAGGCCCGTCAAACTTCGACCCACACGCCAAAGAATTTGAAGAGTTTTTGATAAAATTTAAAGAAAAGGATTGATTAAACTTTTATTTATGCTACTGTATTATCTAACAATATCAACAAGGAGACTTTAATAATGAAAATAAGAAAACTAGTTTACGCAATTTTGATTGCGCTTTCAGCTCACCCGCAAGCATTCGCGCAAAATATCGACAGTGCCAGCGCAGGCTATATTGTGGGAGTGGACAAAGCGCCGCCCTTTACCCAAATTGGCGCGGAAACCGGCAACACTTCACAAGCCGTAGGCCAAGGGGTTGAATATAGAACCGTCCCTTGTTCTGGCGGGAAAGTAGGTACGGTTTATCAAGCCAGAAAGGTTTACACCCGTCAAAACTTATCCCAAGTTTTTGAAGAGTGGTACACGCAATCTGACGACTGTAAACAGCCACAAGACGGAGCTATTGCCGATTTGTATGCTCGCTTAGCCGTCCAAGGTGGAGAAATACAGGCATTGAAAAATAAAGCACCCGTAGGCGCTGTAAGTCCAATATTTACCATTCGCACCGGTTCATTTTTTGGTAGCACAAACGGCGGAACAATGACCGGATTTTGTTTCTCCGGAGGCTTTGAAAATTGGCCCA
Source organism: Variovorax sp. E3 (assembly GCF_016082275.1). Classification (GTDB taxonomy): domain Bacteria; phylum Pseudomonadota; class Gammaproteobacteria; order Burkholderiales; family Burkholderiaceae_C; genus Variovorax. The sequence continues at coordinate 40,072 of NZ_MOWM01000038.1, read as the reverse complement.
ACTCTTACAACCAACAAATTACTTGGGATACTTTGTTAAATGGGCAGTCCTCAGGCGTTGGAACATTTATCGGCCCGTGGCCCAACTGGCCAGGAACACAGGTAAGGGCTTACCTATACACAGGCCCTCTCTGCCCAGAGGGAATGCGCTTCACTATCATTGGGCAAGGAGCACCAGAGGCGCCCAGCGGTGAATAAGCCTCCCAGAACGACTAAACCGCCCCACAGGCGGTTTTTTCTTGTGTGTTGAGCCTTACCCCCTCCCCTGCCCCCTTTGGCCCCTGTAGGCCCCCACCTTGCGCGCTGCCCCGCACTTGTGAGACCATAGGTGAGCCGGTTTCTTGGTGGCTAATCGACCGGCTCTGCCACCAAAAAATCGTTGATTTTGTTGAGTTTTTCCCTCTGGCAGCGCGGGAATCCGTGAAGAGCCACCAACAAAACGAAAAAGCCTTGTAAGTCGCTGACTTACAAGGCTTTTTTCTTGGCCGAGAGATAGGCGTCGGGCACGTATTTCTCCATCAGCGTCTGCGGCCGCGCGGGCGGCGTGAAGCCGAATTTCGCGTAGAGCCCGTGGGCGTCGGAGGTCGCGAGCATGAAGCGACGCAGCCCCTGCAACGGCGGATGGGCCACCACCGCCTCGACCAGCGCCTTGCTGTAGCCCTTGCCCCGGTGTTCCTCGAGCACGAACACGTCCACCAGGTAGGCAAAGGTCGCCAGGTCGGACACGACCCGCGCGTACGCCACCTGCGAGTCCCCGACAAAGCCGCCGAAATTCAGCGAGTTGCGAATCGACGTGCGCACCGTCTCGATCGGGATCTCCCGCGCCCATGCCGACTCTTCGGACAGGAAGCGGTGGATGAGCGGTACGTCCAGGTCTTCGGCGTTGGTGGAAATTCGAAGCTGTTCCATGGCGAAGAGGATAATCCGCGCCGATGCCCGCCGCCTCCCAAGCCGCTGCCCACACCGCACCCCACAGGCCCGCCGCCCGCGCGGCCCTGCGGCGTCCGGGCGTGGGCCTGATCCGCTGGGTGCTGCTGTGGTTCGCGCTGTCGCTCGGCGTGGCCGTTGCTTCACCGGTCGTGCATCCGCAGGCCGTGGAGCTGGTCTGCTCCAGCGCCGGTTCGGTCAAGGCCATCGTGCACACCGACGACGGCGCGCAAGAGCTGGGCATGGGCCACATGGACTGCCCGCTGTGCGTGCTGGCCGGCGCACCGCCCGCGACGCCCGTCGTCGAGCTGCCCGTGTTCATGGCGCCGGCCCACGCGGTCTCGCCGACGCTGTCCGCGCACATCGCCGTGGCCACTGCCGGCGCGCCCCTGCCGGCGCGCGGGCCGCCTTCGCTCTCCTGACGCTTCCTCTTCCGTTCGCCCGCATGTGACGCCGCCTCGCCGAGGCGAGCCGCATTGCATCGTGCGTTCTTGCAACGTGTCAGTCGGCGCCCATGCCCGGGCGCCAGAGAGCCTTTTTCCTCATGACCCATTCCACGCTTTCACGCCGCCGGTTGTTGTTGTTGCTGCTGCTGTCGGGCGGCACCGCCCTGGCTTCGCTGGCCCTCGCGGGCTGCGACGGCAAGGTGATTCCCGCCAGCTTCAACGGCGTCGACATCACCGGCGCCAACTACGCGCAGGACTTTCGCCTGACCGACCCCGACGGGCACGAGCGCACGCTCGCCGACTACAAGGGCAAGGCCGTGATGGTCTTCTTCGGCTTCACCCAGTGCCCCGACGTGTGCCCCACCGCGCTCGTGCGCGCCGCCGAGATCAAGCGCATGCTCGGCACCGACGGCGAGCGCCTGCAGGTGATCTTCGTCACCGTCGACCCCGAGCGCGACACGCCCGTGGTCCTGAAGGCGTACACCCAGGCCTTCGACCCGAGCTTCATCGGCCTGTACGGCGACCTGCAAAAGACCAGCGAGACCGCGAAGGACTTCAAGGTCTTCTACAAGAAAGTGCCCACCGGCTCGTCGTACACCATGGACCACTCGGCCTTCAGCTACGTGTTCGACCCCAAGGGAAAGATCCGCCTCGTGCTGCGCCACGAGCAGAGCGCGCAGGAATGCGCGCAAGACATCCGCCAGGTCCTCGGTTCGGCATCGGCCTGACCCCTCATCGCTTCACACCCAGGAGACGCTTCTCATGAAATACATCGCACACACCCTCGCCATCGCCGCTGCATTGCTCGCGGCTTCCGCCCATGCGCAAGTGACCGTCAAGGACGCATGGATCCGCGCCACCGTGCCGCAGCAGAAGGCCACTGGCGCGTTCATGCGGATCGACGCCGCGAAAGACACGAAGCTGGTCTCGGCCAGCTCGCCCGTCACGCCCGTGGTCGAAGTCCACGAGATGGCCATGCAGGACAACGTGATGCGCATGCGCCAGGTGCCCGCTGTCGACGTGCCGGCGGGCAAGACCGTCGAGCTCAAGCCCGGCGGCTATCACGTGATGCTGCTCGACCTGAAGCAACAAGTGAAGGAAGGCGACACCGTGCCGCTCGCGCTGGTGTTCGAAGGCAAGGACGGCAAGCGCGAAACGGTGGAGGTGAAGGCGCAGGTGCGGGCGCTCAATGCGTCGGCGCAGCCGGCCGCGGCGGGGCATGGGGACCACAAGCACTGAGCCGCGTGCGCCGGCGGCGGCGCATCACCAGCAGTCGGCGGGGGCCTGCGAACCGCTGACGGTTTGCGTGCCCAACTGATCGATGGTGTACGTGCCGCACAGCGTGTCGTTGGCCTGGGCGTTCACGGGCGTGGCGGTCGCGGTGAAGCCCGTGGCCGACGACGCCGTGACGTTGAGCTGATAGAACGCCGTGCCGCTGGTCAGCACATTGAGTGGAAAGGTTCCGCCGTAACCCAGATTGGCCGGGGTGCTGGTGTAGGCGTTGTTCATGGTGAAGTAGCGCTCTTCGCGCGTCACCAGGTCCAGCAGCGCGGTCTTGGCGTCGGTGCGGCGCGACTTCTGAACCTGCTTGGTGTAGGCCGGATAGGCAATGGCGGCGAGGATCGCCACGATGGCCACCACGATCATCACCTCGATCAGCGTGAAGCCCGCGCCGGCACGCGGGCTTGCTGCGTTGTTGGAGCGTTGGATTTTTTTCATGATGATCAGCGCAGCTTGGCCCAGGTCAGTCGCTTGCCCTTGCCGTTGGCGGCAGGGTTGATCTTGGTCACGACGCCCGTGCCGCCCACGGTCTGCTGCACCAGGTAGGGCCATTTGTTGGCCGTGACGATCGACGGCGTGCCGGTCGCGCTCAGGCCGATGCCGCTCACGATGCCGCCGTTGTAGACCACGAAGTTGCCGTTCTGGTCACCGAAGAACGACGCGTTGGCCGCGCCGCCGCTGTCCAGCGACACCGCCATGGTGTAGCCCGCCGCCGGCTGCGTGTCGCAGGTCAGCACTTGCGACACGGCGGGAATGGTGGTGTTGACCAGGAACATGCCGTAGGCCGTGGTCGGGCTGTAGATGACCTGTTCGTTGCCCGTGCTGGGCAGCGGCAGCGTCCAGCCGAACTGCGTGTTGGAGCCCGCGCCTCCCTTGCAGGCGCTCGACCCCTTCCAGCAGACCTTGTTGGTGCTCAGCGTGCGATAGCCGGAAACGGAGCCGCTGCCGGGCGCCGTCGCGGTGATGCTCTGGGCCAGCAGCGTGGTGGTGTCGACCGTCTGCGGCGAAGCGAGCGACGCGTACTGCGCCGACGCGCCGCCCTTGGCGTTCCATGCGGCCATGTTCCAGTCCCACACGCCGTACAGGGCCTGGGCGGCGGATGCATAGGTGGCGGCATTGACCTGTGTCTGCGGAAACTGCTGTCCCGTGCCGAAGCTCACGACCACGCCCGGCTGGCCCGAAGCGCCGATGCCCAGCACCGACGACACCGTCACCCGCGTCGTGATCGGCTGCCCGGTTGCGGTCTTGAAAATCGGCGCCGACGAGGCCGCCCACTTGGCGGGGTCGGAGTCGGTCAGGTCGAAGCGCCACACGTTGCCCAGCACGTCGCCGGCATAGACGTAGTCGGTCACGTGGTCGCCATCGAGGTCGGCGGAGGTCACGTAGCAATGCCGTTGCGGGCCGTGACCGTGGTGCCGCTCATGGTGGGCCCGGCCTTGGTGTCGATGAAGCGGAAGCTGATGGCGCCCGAGGCCGGGTCCACCAGCATCACGAACAGCCCCGCCGTGCCCGTGCTGCTGTTCAGGCCGTTGCCGAACAGCGCGGCCCACTGGCCGTTGTGCAGGCGCCGGATGATCGGCGTGCCGTAGGTGCTGCCGAGGTTGTTGCCGCAGTTTGCGTTGCCGACGCAGGTGATCGCGCCGGTGCCGGTGCCCGAGGTCCACTCGCCGCGCACCAGCGAGGCTGCATTGGCTTCGGAGAACTGCGTCGGGTCGGTCACGTCCAGCGCGTAGATCACGCCGTTGGCCACCGTGGTCTTGTCGCCGATCGGCCCGCCGGCGTTGCCGCCGGCGCCCACGCCGCTCACCAGCCACGTGTGCCACGCGCCGTTGTAATACAGGTCGCCTGTGCCCGGCGTGGCGTCGGTGTAGAGGCTGTGCGAGTACTGCGTCGAACTGAAGTCCAACCCCGGCGTGGTGGAGTGCATCACGTTCAAGATCGCCGCGGGGATGTACGCGAGCACCTCGTTGCCGTCGTTCGTCGTCTTCACGAAATTGCCGCTTGCATCGTAGGTGCCGCTGCGAAAGCCGTGCAGGAAGCCATCGTTGGCGCCGATATAGACCACGTTCTGGCGACCGCCCTGCGCCGTGGCCGCGGTAGTGCCGGCAAAGGCTGCGTAGGTGCCCGCCGCCTCGGGCGCGGTGCTCGCCGGATAAAGCCCGTCGAGCCATGGCCCCGTGTAGGGCAGCGACGGCCCGCCGACCCACGTCGGGCTGGAGTCGACGATGTCGCCGAGCACGCCGGTGCGCGTGCGCAAGGTGCCGCCGGTGCTGGCCAGCTCGTTGCTCCTGTCTCCCCGGAGGTATCGCAGCCGGATGTCGGTCGCGCTCGAATCGCCCGCGCTGAGCGCGGTCTGCTGCGCCGTGGTGAGCTTGCTCCACAGGAAGGGAATGCCCGCGGTCCCGTTCCAGCTCAGCATGTTGCGGCTGCCCGATGCCTGCGCCGTGTTGGTCCCGGTCGTGGCCTGGCAGGTGCCGCCGGTCAGCACGCAGCTGGCGTCCCAGTTGGCGATCGGGTTGATCGACACGATGCCCGTGGACGGGTCGCTCACCAGGTCTTGCGCCGTCAGCTCGCCCCACGAGTTGGTCTGGTGGTAGTAAGCCAGGTACACCTGCGTGCCGGCCTCCACGCGCGCCGACTGCTGCACGTTGGTGCCGGCCGAGCTGCTCGACTGGTTGACGGGCGCGGCCTTGAAGCAGGTGATCTCGTGCACGTTGCTCGATCCGCCGGTGCCGGCCGAGAAGCCGAAGCGGAAATTGGCGGGCAACGGTCCGTTGGTGGCGGTGATCGACTGCTTGTTGATGACGTTCTGCGCCGCGCCGCCGTTGACGCTGTAGGAGAGGCTCAGCAAGCCGTCCTGCGTGACCTGCAGGCCGTAGGTGATGGGCGTTGCAGTGCCACGCAGAGGCATATTGACGCCCTGCTGATTGGAAATGGAAAGACCCGCGGGCAAGTTGCTGTAGGCGGTCCCGTTGAGAAGCAAGGGGTAGTCGAGCAGCGATGTCGAGGTCGCATTTCCCGATGGCCCTGTCGTGGTGGTGGTGCAGTTCTTTTTCTTGTCGCAGGTCGTCGTGGTCGTGACGCTGTAGTCCATCACCACGCCGCTCTTGCAAGTAGCCTTTACCGCCGCAGTCTGCTGGGCCCCCGTGAGCACGCTGGGGTAGTGAACCGGGTCAAGCGCATTCAGCGACGCCCAGGTAATGTTGCCCGCGCCCCGCACGCTGATGCGGCCGGCCTTGAAGCCCGGCCCCGTGGCGGTGTTGTCGCCGGGGTTCGAGAAGTTGCCGTACTCGTCGATGCCGACGCCGAGGTAGCCGCCCACCACGCCTTCGTACTGGCTGTTCGTGTTGGAGCAGCTGTACCCCAGGCTGCCGCCGAGGCCGCCGACCGAAGGAGACTTCGATCCGTCCGCCAGGAAGAAGCTGATGCCGTCCGCGCCCGTGCCGTTGTCGCCGTCGCCGCCGTAGGTCACGGTGGTGAACGTCACCTGCAAACCCTGGTTGCTCGGGAAGGTGAAGTTCGACACCACGGCCCCCGTCTGGTTGTCGCCGTTGGAGCCGCCCTTGGTCGTGTCGCCGTTGGTCAGGCGCAGCGCGCCCGAGCCCACCGCGTCGGGCAGGCGGCCGGTGGTGCCGCCCACCAGCAGCGATTTCTTGCCCGTGTAGTACGTCAGGTTGCCGATGCACGCCGGGATGTGCCCCGTGTCGTTCCCCGCCGTGAGGCAAGCGCCGTTGAGCGCCTGCCAGTCATAGGACGACGACGCCCCCGTGAGCGTGTCGCTGATGATCAGCTGCGCATGCGCCGCCCAGGGCGCACCGGCCAGCATGCAAAGCAGCAGGCCCTGGAATTTCCGCAAACGATTCATGCCCGTGTTCCCTCGCTCAAGGTTGGTCCAGCGGCTTGTTGCCGCCCGACACCTGGTAGGTGCTCTGCACCACGGCCGCCGCCGTCGTGCTGCCGCCGTACCCGAAAGCCGAGACCTGGTAGAGCAGCGACTTGCCGTCGGGCGACAGCCCGAGGTAGCCGATGCTCAAGCCGGGCTTGGCGTTGTAGTTGATGTCTCCGCTGGCCGCGATGCCGCCGCCGGTGGCCACCGTCATGTTGGGCGGCAGGTAGTCGGCGCGCGCCGACCAGGGCAGGGTCGTGGGGGCGGTCAGCATGTTCGAGCACACCTGCATCTGCGACAGCGTGTTGGCATTCAGCACGCCCGAGCAATTCGCGCCGGTGCTGCCGTTGCCCTGGCCCAGCCACCACTCGCCGTACTGCAAGGCGCTTTGCGCTGCCTCCAGCGCACGCTCCTTCTCGCGCGTGTTGCCGGCGATGCGCTCCTGCAGGTTGAAGCTGCGGAACATGCTCACCGACAGCACCGTCAGCACGATCAGGAACAGCATCGCCACGATCAGGACGAAGCCCTGTTCTGTCGAGCGCGAACCCGAACGTGCGGCGGAAAGCGGCGTGTGCGCATGCGTGCTCATGACTTGTTCATCAGGTTGACGGTCTGCGTCCACGCGACGCTGGCCGGTTGACCCGTCTGGGCGGAAAAAGGATTGGCCAGGGTCACGGTGATCTGCGCGGTGCGCACCTGCGGCCACCATGCATTCGAAGTCACCGTGGCCGCGTCCAGGTACTGCAGCGCGGTGCCGTCACCCTTGGTGTCCGTGGCGTAGAGCACCTTGAGCGAGGTCACGCCGCCGACCAGCGGCGTGGTCGTCGTGCCGCCGTCGGTGGAGCACAGCAACTCGTTGGCGGCGCTGACCGTGAAGGTGTTCATGACCAGCTTGTTGACCTTCGAACTGGCCGGGTTCACGTTGCCCAAGCAATCCATGAGGCCGTCACCGCTTGCCGTCATGTAGCGCGAGGTGATGGTGTCGCTCGCACCCGAAGCGCCGGTCAGCCCCACCAACCCCTGGCCCGCCGCGAGGCTGCCGTAGCCGGCCCCCGTCGCGGCCGGCAGGTCGGTGACCGCCGTATTCACCAACGGGTCGGGAAAGTAGCCCGCCGCCTGCACCGTGGTCGTGAGCACGGTGAGCACCAGCCGTTCGTTGTCCTGCAGCAGCGCGAGCTGGTCCTGCGAGGTGAAGGCCTGCTTCATGTTCAGGAACAGCGCCCCCAGGCCAGCCAGCAAGAACAGGCCGATGAGGATCGCCACCATCAGCTCGACCAGGCCGAGCCCGGCCTGGCCGCGCGGGCCTCGGGGGAAAGAGGAGATGCGGCGGTTCATGGTTCGACGTAGAGGCTGTACTGCAGCGCGGACGAGCCCTGGGTTGCGCCGAGCGCAACGGCCGTGCTGCGGTTGACGGCAACGTACTTCTCGGTCCAGCTCAGGTTGATGACGCAACTGATCGGCGTGCCGATGGCTGTGGTGCACTGGATGGCGGCCGCATACGTGGGAAAGCGCGCGTTCATGTTCACGGCCCAGGCCTGCAGGTCGTAGGCCGCCATTTGCGCGGCCGTGCAGCCCGCGGTTGCCGCAGGACCGCACGCGACCGTGGCGCTCAGGATGCCCGAGCCATCGGTCACGGTGGTTCCCTTGACCGACACGCTGCCCGGCGCGGCGCCGACGCCCCAGAAACCGTGGTTCCCGTGCATGGCCTCCGCCAGGCTGGAGGCCTGCAACGCGATCAGCGCACGCGCACGCGCGTTCTGGGTGTTCGACAGCGCGGCCGCCTGCATCTTCGACAGGCCGATGAGCCCGAGCGACACGATCAGCAGCGCAACGAGCACCTCCAGCAGCGAGAAGCCCCCGGCGCGGCGCGAGACGAAAGTGCGCTTCTTCATGCGCAGGCCCCCTTGCCACCCTGGAGCACGGTCTGATGCCCCACCCTGTTGACGGACACGCAGCGCGTGGCCGCCGCATTCACCGGCGCCGTGCGCAGCGCCAGCAGGATCGATGCGCCGGGGCTTGCAACCGGAAGGTTCGCGAACCCGTCGCGGCTGTAGGTGACCGCCACGATCGACGGCGCCGCTGCAAAGGTGTCGCCCCCCTTCCACGCGGGGCGCACGCGCAGCACCGTGTCGCCAGTGGTCACGGTGCCGGAACCGTCCACATCCGAGAACACGATCCATCCGCTTTGCCAGGTGTTTGCTCCCAGGCAGGTCTTGCCGTCCGACGACGGGCACACACTCACCGGAATGCCCTGCTTGATCGCCTCCGAGCGCGCGAACTGCAGGTCCCCCGCGAACGAGTTGACCTCCGCGCTCACGCGGTTGCTCTGGATCAGGCTCACGAACGATGGTGTGGCAATCGCGACCATGATCGCAACGATCGCGACCACGACCATCAGCTCGACGAGCGTGAAACCGGTCTGCTGGCGAGGCGGCACATTCATGGTCAGTTCGCTTGCGTGGGGCGAGCCACGCACACGCCGGAGTGGCATGTCACGGAGCACCGCTGTTGGTAACAAGTGTTTCCAATTCGTACTGACCAGTTACTGACCGGTGCGCAGGTTTTGCCGATGAACGGCCGTACCGCGCGGTTGAACGGTAAATACCCTGTTCGGGTGATGGTGTGGCGCCCCTCAGTTCACAAGAATCAACCTTCGATAACAACTTCTCACGACTCACGCGGTTCGTTCAAGAAGTGGCGGGCGCTCCTCCCAGAGCGGCACCGACGGCAATGTGGAGGCGCAGACAGGGGTTCTTCGGTATGCCGCTTACTTATCTGCTTCACCTGGAGCACGCCCGCTTGCCGCTGCACGTGACCGGCGCGCCGGACGTGCGCCGCGTGTCGATCCTCAAGGCGACAGGCCTTGTCGAAGCCACGATCGAACCGGCCCTGGCCACGGGCGGAAGCTACCGGCAGGCGCAAGCCGCGCTGGTGACTTGCATCACCGACGACGGGCACGCCGAAATCGCGAGGATGCGAGGCAGGAGCGTTCCAAACGATGAAAGGCTTTTGAAAGCCATCAGGAAGAGCCTCGCGCCGCTGGCCTACCTGCGCAAGATAGAGAACGCATCGTTTCCCCTGCGCGTGGAAGTGCGGGACGAACTCCATTGCGTCGAAGCCCTGAAGCAGGCCGGCTTCATCGACGCCGCCATCCGCCCGCCGTCGGCGCCCCAAGCAGACGGCGACCACCCCGAACCGCTGGAGCTCGCGACGATCCGCCGCATCACCCCGCTGGGCCGCGCGGAGCTTGCACGCGGCAGATAGCGCGCGTCGCCTCGCCCCGGTCAGGGCGCGGGGTTGAACTTGTATCCCATCTTCGTGACCAGCGCGCTTGGCGCATCCGTGCTGGCGAACATCGTCAGGAATCGCCGCGCGCGCGTGATGCCCACGTAGAACAGGTTGCGCTCTTCGGTGTCCGGCGCGGAAGGCGCGGGGAACTCGCCCTGGGCCAGGTAGGGCAGCACCACGTGATCGAACTCCAGCCCCTTCACGTTCGCGATGCTGGCGATCAGGAGGTTGGCGGTCTTCTTCTGGTTGCGTTGCTTCTTCTCGGCGTCGTTGAGGCTCTGGAAGTAGTCGCTCGCCGTTTCGAACCGCGTCGCCGCGCGCTGCAGCCCCTCGAGGTTTCCGAGCGCATCCATCCGCCGCTGCTTCGACACATAGACCTCGTTGACGATCGACTGCACCTTCAGCGCGTCGAGGAGCCCGGCCAGCAGGTCGGGGCCCTTTTTCTCCTGGGCCAGCTTGACCGCGCGCTCGAGCCTGAGCTTCATCGAAGGCGCCGCGGTCCGCAGGATCTGGTTGTTGAAGAAGTGGACCAGGAAGTTCGGGTTGTCCTTCACGCTGCGAATCGCATCGGCGAGCAGTGCCTCCTGTGTTTCGTGCTCCCGGCCCTTGACGTCGATCTTGCTGCCGCTGAAGAAGAACAGCGCCTGCATCACTTTCTCGCGCGTGTGCTCGTCGGAAACGCTGCCGAGGTCATCGGTTGCCACGGCAAGCACGCCGCGAATGAACAGCACCTCGGGGCGCATCAGGTAGCTGTCCAGCCCGCTCATCGTGTAAGACAAGCCCGAGGCCAGCAGCGCGTTCTCGATGTGCACCGACTGGTAGGCGTGCCGCAGCAGGATCGCGAACTCGTTCATCTTCGCGCGCGGCTGCGCCTGCCATTTCAGCGCTTCTTCGACGACCATGCGCGCGCAGTCTTCGTGCGCGCCGTAGCCCGCGAGCGACAGCCTGGTTTCGTGCCCGGCCATGGAGCTGTACGGTTTCCCGGCCACGCGGCCGGCCTTGGTTGCGAGCGACTTTCCGAAGCGGTAGCTGTGGGTCAGCGGGTAGCGCTTCACCTTGCGCCGCGTCACGCGCTCCATCGCGTCGCCCATGAAAAGCGCGTCAGCGCCGGTGGTTTCGTGGATCACCTGGTCGCGGTCGCCCACGCCGCAGAACAGGCTCGCGGTGGAGTTCAACAGCTTCTGCAGCACACGGAACATGGCCTGGTTCAGGTCGTGCATCTCGTCGACCATCAGCACCTTGGCGCTGAAGGGCCACGCCCGCAGGCCGTCGATGGGCTCGTCTTCGTAGAGCAGGCGTGCGAGGTCGTAGGTCGCATCCAGCGGCCCTCTGAACAGGGGCCGGTCGGCGTTCTCGCGCCGGCGGATGCGTTCGTACGCGAGAAAGATCTTGAGCTTGGTGTACTCCACGCCGATGGAGGCCGCGTAGTCCGGCGTGACCGCCCGATCGTCGCGCTCCAGGAAGTCGCGCATGGTGCCCTTGAGCAAGGCATTGAGGTCAAGAAAATCCTCGACCATGTCGTTGTCGCCCAGCGAGGGCATGACGAGCTCGGCGCGCCACCGGTCGCCCTCGCCTTCCTCCACGCGCTGAATCGCCTGCCAGACGATGGGCTTCAGTTCTTCGGCCTGCAGGAGCGACGGCACGCTGGCACCCAGCATTTCGTCCAGCACCTCTTCGCAGAACGACTCGAAGGTCTGGATGCGAAAGCGCTCCACCACGCCCTGCGGCACACCCAGCTTGCGCAGGGCGGCCCTCAGCGCGTCGCAGGCCGTGCGGGTGTAGGTGAGCACAAGAAAGAAATCGGGGCTGGTGCCGCGCGACCATGACTCGGCCATGCGCAAGGCCAGCGTGGTGGTCTTGGCGGCGCCCGCGTTGGCTTCGACGATGATGGTCCGGTCGGCCGCGACCTGAATGGCTTTTTGCTCCGCCGTCGGCGACAGCGCCTGCGGCACGAACTGGGCATTGGTGTCCATTGATTTGACTGATTGGAAACTCGGACACGCCGAAATGAAATGGGAGGGCGCCGCCTGATGCCTTCGCGTGAAGGCGACGCGCTACGCGCCCGGGTCTTCGCCCTGCTGTTCGGTGCGCGCGTGCAGCATGCCCAGCGAGGCCACGACGAATCGCTGGAGCGACGCACGGTGCGCCGCGTCGAGCAGCGGCGCGCACGCAGGCTCGGACCTTAACTCATCGGCGCGCTCTTCATCCCACGCGAGCAGCTGCATCAGCGTGTGCGCGCGTCGATCACGTCGCGCGTGTCATTGAGGAACGCGGCGCGCTGGCGCGCGTGGGGGTCGAGCCCCTCCAGCGGATGCCAGGCGAAGGGCTTGAATTGCGCGCCTGCATGCGCGGCGCGGGGTGATGCGGATGAATCGGCCATGTCGGCCTCCCTTCGGTTCGGCTTTGCTACAACCGCGCACCACGCTGCTAAACGAAGGCGCGGCTCGAACGGGTTAGCAGACCGGGAACCGCTAGGCGAAACCGGCAGGGCGCGAGCCCTCCCATCCGAGCCGCCTAAAAAAGAAGCCGGAATAGAAAAGCCGCAACACCATTGCGGTCTGCGGCTTTCACCGCGGTTACTTCAGGCTGCTAAACCCGGCCCCGCTCATCACGAGGCGGACTGAATGTAGCGGCGCACCTCCCTCGCGTCAACCTGCCGGCGACACGCGCAGATGCAGCGGGCTCGCGGGCCGCAGCGTCACGTTGAGCATGGGGCGCGGCGCGCCCTGCCCCTCGGGCACCGAGAGCACGTGGCGCTGGAGCAGCATCGCCGCCACCACCGTCATCTCGGTCATGGCCAGGTGCTGGCCCAGGCACACGCGCGGGCCCGCGCCCAGCGGCATGTAGGCGCCGCGCGGCACCTCGGGCGCACCGGGGGCAAAGCGTTCGGGGCGAAACACCAGCGGGTCCGCGAACCATCGCGGATCACGCTGCATGAGCTGCACCGGCACCATGAACATCGTGCGCGCCGGAAACTGCCACCCGCCCAGCGTCACCGGACGCGTCGCGCGCCGGCTGAACAGCACGGGCGCGGCGGGGTACAGGCGCATCGTCTCCTGCAACGTGCGCGTGAGCGCGGGCAAGGCAGTGAGGTCTTGCGCCGTCGGCGCGCGGCCCTGCAGCCGCTCCTTCACTTCATCGGCGGCCACGCGCTGCGCTTCGGGGTTGGACGCAAGGCACCATGCCCACCACGTGAGCGTGGCCGCGACGGTCTCGTGCCCCGCGAGGAACGCGGTCATGCACTCGTCGTGCACGGCCTGCAGCGGCCAAGCCGCGGGGTCGTCGTGGTGCAGTTGCAGCAGGCGCGTGAGCAGGTCGTCAGGGCGCTCTTGCGGCGCCATGGCCGAGCGCGCGCGCAAGTGGCCGTCGATGAGCGTCCGCAGCAAGGCCTTCGCTTCGCGCTTGGCACGCTTCCACGGCATCGCGTCGGGCCAGCTCGCGGGCCAGTAGAACTCGCTGTCCGCCGCCATGCCGACGGTGTGCACGGCCTGCGCGACCGATGCCGCGTCGTCGCCGATGGGGCGCGAAAACAGCATGCGCACGATCACGTCCATGGCCAGCGTGGTGAGCGCGCTTTCTATCGGCCATTGCGCGTTGTCGCCGCGCGGCCACACACGCATTGCAAGCTCCGCTGTCTCGGCAATGGTGGGCACGAAGCTCTGCGTCGACTTCGGCGAGAACGCGGGCTGCAGCGCATGCCGCTTGTCGCGCCACGCCTCGCCCTCGGACACCAGCACGCTGTGGCCATGCACCTGCGAGAACACCCGCATGCCGCGCTCCCAGCGGATGAGCGCATCGTGGTTCGCCACGAGCAGCTCGCGCACCAGCGCCGGGTCGGTCACGACGACCTGGTGCTCGGGCCAGATGCGCAGATGCACCAGGTCGCCATGGCACTGCCGCCAGTCGCCGAGCGTGCCCATCAGGTCGCGCGACATCCGGTTGAGCAAGCCCCAGCCGGTGACGCCCGATGGCGGGCCGGGCGGCCAATGGCCGAGGGGATGGAGCGCCGGCGCATTCGCGGGCGCAGCCGCGTGCATCGGGCAAGCAGAAGAAGAGGAAACGCTGTTCATGCCCCGCATGGTTCTCGATTTCACGCGCGCCGTCTTGAACCGAAACGACACCGGCGCAGCCACTGCCTAAACTCGAACCTCCGATGCCCGTCGCTCCCCTGCTTTCCCCACCCGCCTACCCCGACCCGCTGGCGCGCGCGCCGCGTGTCGGCGCGCAAGACACCGGCCGCATCCTGCCGACACCACCGGTGCTGCAAGGGGCCGTGGTGGCCGTGGTCTCGCGCGACACGCGGGGCCTGGCGATGAGCGATGCGCAACGGCTCGCGCACTTTCCGGCCTCGCCGCTCATGAGCCTGTCGTGGTTCCAGCACACCGAGGCCAGCATGATCGAGCGTGGCGACGCGCAGCCGCATGCGCGTTGGCAGCCCTCGGGCGCGGACTCGGCGATCGTGATCTCAGGCAGCCAGTCGCGCCCCTCGGTCTGCTGGGCACACGCGACCGGACGCACCGGAATGATCTGCTTCACCGCCGACATCGCGCGCACGCTGTTCGGCGTCGACCCGGCCGCCGTTCACGACCGCTTCGTGCCCGCGCACGAGGTCATGGACGCCGCGTGGACCCCCTTGCTCGACGCGTTGATCGCAGCGCCCGACGACACCGCCACGCTGGCCGCATTGCGCGAGCACATCGCGCCGCGTTGGCAGGCCCTGCATGGCCGCTCGGCCACCGCGCCGTCGCTGCGGCAACTGGGCCGCCACTGGGTCGAGCGCCTGGCATGGCAGGCGCTCGAATGGCGCCGCACGCACAGCCCGCGCCAGGTGGAGCGCCGCGTCAAGGCCTTCAGCGGGCGCTCGCTGCGCGACTGGCAATCGCTGGTGCGCACCGAGGGCCTGTTCTTCGCGGCACGCGAGCGCTACGAGGCCGGCCAGCCCTTCGACTGGGCGACGCTGGCGCTGGACCACGGCTTTGCCGACCAGTCGCACCTCGTGCGCGCCACGCGGCACATCGCGGGGTTTTCTCCGGGCGAATTTGCCGAGCGCTTCGTGCGGGACGAGTCGTTCTGGATGTACCGGCTCTGGATCTAGCGGGCCAATTTCCGGCTGCGCGGCCTACCACGCTTTTCCTCATTCCTCACGCCGCGATAAACGTCTTTTCGGGCCTCGTCGAGGGGCTGCCTATTCAACAGGCAACGTGGTGGGAACCCACGCCAGGCCTCACTGTGCGGGCCCGTCTCCCCGCACAACCCACAGAGTTGTCCACAGAAAAATCGGACAAGTCATCAAACTGACTTTGCCGCGACATATCCCTTGAACATTTCGCGCAGCCTGGTCTTCAGCAGCTTGCCGGTGGCTGTATGCGGCAGGCTGTCGACGAAAGCCACGTCGTCCGGCAGCCACCATTTGACGACGCGCGTCGAAAGGAATGTGAGCAGTTCCTCTCCTGTGACCTCCGCGCCCGCGCGCTTCACCACGATGAGCAGCGGCCGCTCCTGCCACTTCGGATGCGCGACGCCGATCACCGCCGCCTCGGCCACGGCCGGGTGCGCGCTCGCGGCGTTCTCCAGTTCGATGGAAGAAATCCATTCGCCGCCCGACTTGATCACGTCCTTCGCGCGGTCGACCAGTTGCACGTAGCCGTCTTCGTCGATGTTGGCGACGTCGCCGGTCGGAAAGAAGCCTTCCGTATCCAATACCGGCCCGCCCTCGCCCTTGAAGTAGCCGCTGGCAATCCACGGGCCGCGCACATGCAGGTGGCCGAAGGCCTTGCCGTCGTGCGGCAGGCGCTGGCCGTCTTCGCCCACGATCTTCAGTTCCACGCCCCACACGCCGCGGCCCTGGCGCATCTTCACGCGCAGTTGCTCTTCCTTGGGCATGGCGTGGTGCTTGGGCAGCAGGTTGCCGATCACGCCGATGGGGCTGGTCTCGGTCATGCCCCAGCCCTGCACGAAGTCGGCGCCGAAGTCGCGCTCGAAGCGCTCGATCATGCTGCGCGGCGTGGCCGCGCCGCCCACGCCGATGCGCTTCAGGCCGATGGCGCGGGTGTCGATTTCGGGGTGCGCGTCGAAGTACTGGAACAGCATCAGCCAGATGGTGGGCACGGCCTGCGAGAAGCCCACCTTCTCGTCGCGCATCAGCTCGTACAGGCTCTGGCCGTCCATGTGCGGGCCGGGCATGACCAGCTTCATGCCGGTCATGGCCGCCGCATACGGCATGCCCCAGGCGTTGGCGTGGAACATGGGCACCGCGAGCAGCAGCGTCATCTGCGAGTTGACGCCGAAGGTGTCGGGCGCGCATTCCATCAGCGAGTGCAGCACCGTGGAGCGGTGCGAATACAGCACGCCCTTCGGGTTGCCGGTGGTGCCCGAGGTGTAGCAAAGCGACGAGGCGGTGCGCTCGTCGAACTCGGGCCATGTGTAGCTCTCGCTCTGCGCGCCGATCAGCTCGTCGTAGCACAGCAGGTTGGGCACGTCGATGTTCGGCATGTGCGCGCGGTCGGTCATGGCGATGAAGGCGCGCACCGACTTCAGGCCCGGCGCGAGCTTCTCGACCAGCGGCGCGAAGGTGGTGTCGAAGAACAGCACCTTGTCTTCGGCGTGGTTGACGATGTAGTCGATCTGCTCGGGAAAGAGCCGCGGGTTCACCGTGTGCAGCACCGCACCCGAACCCGACACGCCGAAGTACAGCGCCAGGTGGCGGTAGGTGTTCCACGCCAGCGTTCCGACGCGGTCGCCGGGCGCGATGCCCAGCGTCTTCAATGCATTGGCCACCTGCTTGGCGCGGCGCTGTATTTCCGCATAGTTGGTGCGGTGCACCGGCCCCTCCACGGTGCGCCCCACGACCTCGGCGTGCGGGTGGAAGGTGGCCGCATGGTCGATCAGTGAAGAGATCAGCAGCGGGCGGTCTTGCATCAATCCGAACATGGTCTTGTCTCCTGTACGCTGGGGCGATGCTAGGCAGCCGCCGCGCCGCGCCGCATCGTCGGAACGGACGATTGAGGGCCCTCGAGGGTTGCCCCTAGCATCCCCCTTCAAGAGGACTTTTGCATGAACGTTCAGGACGCCGTCGCCACCCGCCGCTCGGTGCGCGACTTTCTCGACACGCCGGTGCCCGGCGACGTCATCCGCCGCGTGCTCGCGCAGGCACTGCGCGCGCCTTCGGGCGGCAACCTTCAGCCGTGGCACCTGCACGTGGTGGGCGGCGACAGGCTCGCGCAGCTCAAGGCCATCATGCGCGACCGCGTGCAGGAAGAACCGGGCGGCGAAGGCAGCGAGTACGACATCTACCCGCGCGAGCTGGTCGCGCCGTACCGCGATCGCCGTTTCGCCGTGGGCGAGGCGATGTATGCGCGCCTGGGCATTCCGCGCGAGGACAAGGCCGCGCGGCGCGAATGGTTTGCGCGCAACTACCAGTTCTTCGGCGCGCCGCTGGCGCTGTTCTGCACCGTCGACCGCCGCATGGGGCCGCCGCAGTGGTCCGACCTGGGCATGTTCCTGCAGAACGTGATGCTGCTGCTGCGCGCGAAGGGCTCGACAGCTGCCCGCAGGAGTGCTGGGCGATCTACCCGCAGACCATCGGCCGCTTCATCGACCTGCCGCCGGAGCGCATGCTGTTCACGGGCATGTCGATCGGGTATGCGAACCGCGGCCGGCCGCTCGATGCACTGGTGACGGAGCGTGCGTCGCTGGACGAGGTGGCGCAGTTCGTCGGCATCTGAAAGGCGGGCAGGGAACGAAACCTGCTTGAGGGTCGGCCGTTTGCGTGATCGTTCGTGCCCATGCGGTGCAGAATGCGACCGATGCCGCAAGACCGAACGCTCCTCTACGCTGGACGCGAGTTCACGGTGGAGCATGTGCGCGCGCATCATCATGCGCACGCCCCCGGCTGGAGCGCGCCCTACACCCTCGAATCGCGGCGCATCATCTTCCCCGCAGGCCGCACGGTGCTCGACGTGCGATCGGGCGACGGCACCTGGCTCGTCGACGCACTGACCGCCATGCACTTCGGCGACGCCATGGTCTACCAGTTGCGGCCAGCGACTCCAGCGGCGCGGCTCAGCATGGTGGTGAGCCGGCACAAGACGACCCGCACGGACACGGGGCCCGCGTTCTACCTGCTGTCGCCGCGTTCCCTGTACCGCGTCCACGCGGCGCAGCAACAACTGCGCGCCGGCAATGCGGGTACGGACGACGTGGCCTCGCTGGTCGATGAACTCGCGGGGTCGCGCCAGCAAGCGCCCTCGAACGGCGCCGCCGCGCGCGCGAAGCGCCTGCTCGCGGAAACCGCCGACCGCGAGGCACGGCTCTCGTTGCACGACGTGGCCGACGCGGTCTCGCGCTCGCCGTTCCACCTGGCGCGCAGCTTCCGCCAGCAGACCGGGCTGAGCCTGCATCAGTACCGCCAGCACCTTCGGCTCGCCGCCGCGATGGAGCGCCTGGCCGAGGGCGACCGCGACCTCGCGGGCATCGCGCACGACCTGGGCTACTGCAGCCAGAGCCACCTCGGCGCGATCTTCCGGCGCGAAGTGGGCGTGACCCTGGGCGAAGCGCGGCGCGCGCTGACCGCACGAATCTGATAGCCGTGCGCTGCCCGCCGTCGCGACACTCCTCGCGATGGACAGGAACCTTCGCATCGGTCTTCTCGCCGCGCTGGCCGCGGCCTTCATTGGCAGCGCCTGGCAACTCGTCTCGCGCCACGGCGTGACCACCACGCTCGGGCCGATGGAACTGGCGCTGCTGCGCTACGGCATTCCCGCCTTGCTGCTCGCACCCCTGTGGTTCGGCCAGCGCCTCGTCGTGCCGCCCGAGGCACCGCGCATCGCGCTCGTGCTGCTCGTCGTCGGCGGCGGCCTGCCCTTCGGACTGCTGGTGCTGGCCGGCGCGCGATGGGCGCCGGCCAGTCACATGGGCCTGTTCATGGCGGGCAGCCTGCCGCTCTTCACCGCCATCGGCGCGTGGATTCACAAGGGCCAGAAGGTCGAAGGCGTCCGGCTTGCGGGACTGGCGTGCATCGCCCTGGGCATGGCGCTGTTTGCAGCGGGCAGCTTTCGCAGCGGTTCGCTCGACTGGCGCGGCGACCTGCTCTTTCTTGCGGCGGCCATGCTGTGGGCCGTGCATTCGCTCGCGTTCTCGCACTGCGGCCTCACGCCGTGGCAGGGCGCGGCGTTCGTCAACGGCTGGTCGAGCCTGCTCCTGCTGCCCGTGCTGGCAATCGCGGGCGCGCCGAGGCTGCTGAGCGCGCCGTGGCCGGATGTCGCGCTGCAGGCTTTGGCTCAAGGCTTGGTTGCGGGCGTGCTCGGGCTCGTGATCTACATGCTGGCCGTCGCGCGGCTGGGCGCGGCGCGCGCTTCGTTGTCCGCGGCGGCGGTGCCCGTTCTGACCACGCTGGGCGCAGCGGCATGGATGAACGAGCCGGTCACCGGCGCGGTGCTGCTGGCCCTGGCACTGGTGGTGCCCGGCATCGTGCTGGCGAGCGGCGCGGTTCGGTGGCGCGCCAGGGAAGCACGGACCCGGCCACGGACGTAGCGTCTTCAGGCAAGGCGGGCAGAATGCGGCGAATCTTCAAAGGACGCCCGCGCTCATGAGAAAGCTGATCCTCCTTGCCGCTTCAGTCCTCTTGTTCACCGCAGCCTCTTGCTGGGCGCAGGAACGCAGCACCGTGCGCGTGCCCACGCCTTTCGTCGAAGGCGGCGCGCCCGTCACGCTGGAGATGGTGATCTACAAGCCCGAAGGCGCGGGCCCCTTTCCCACGGTGGTGTTCAACCACGGCTCCACGGGCATCGGCAACGACCCGAAGCTGTTCAAGGAAACCTACGCACCCGAACGCCTGGCCCAGTGGTTCACGCAGCGCGGCTGGCTCGTGGCGTTTCCGCAGCGGCGCGGGCGCGGCCAGTCCGACGGACTCTACGACGAAGGCTTCACGCCCAAGCGCGAGCACTACAGCTGCGACCCGGCGCTGTCGCTGGCCGGTTTCGACCACGCGCTCGCCGACATCGACGCCGCCGTCGCGTGGTTGCAGAAAGACCCCGACGTGGACACGAAGCGCATGGAAATCGCTGGCCACTCGCGCGGCGGCATTCTCGCCATCGCCTATGCGGGAACGCGGCCAGGCGTGTTCCAGGGAGCGATCAATTTCGTCGGCGGATGGATGGGCGACAAGTGCCCCGACAACACGGCGGATGCCATCAACCCCGTGAGCTTCAAACGCGGCGCGGCGTTTCCGCTGCCCACGCTCTGGCTGTACGGCGAGAAAGACAGCTTCTACGCGCTCGCGCACAGCCGCAAGAATTTCGAGGCCTTCACCGCCGCAGGCGGCAAGGGCAGCTTCTCGTCCTATGCGCTGGCGCCCGGTGTGAACGGGCACCAGTTGGTGGTGCAGCAGGCACTGTGGGGGCCGACGGTCGAGGCTTATCTGGCGAAGTGAGTTCGCGACATGCGGCTGGTGCTGATCGAAGGCCTGCCCGGCACGGGCAAGACCACGCGGGCACGGGAACTGTGCGCGTCCGCGTTGCATGAAGGCCGCGAAAGCCGCTGGTACCTCGAAGAAGCCGCGGACCACCCGGTGCATCCCCATGTGCTGAGCGCGCTGAAATCGCATGCGGACTATCCGTCGCATTGCCTTCGAAGCTGGCAGCGCTTCGCAGCCGAGGCTCGTTCGGCGGGCACGCTGCACATCCTCGAAGGCAGCGCATTCCAGAGCACGGTGCGATTCATGATGGAGCAGGACTGCGCGGACATCGACGGCTACTTCGAGGCCTTCGAAGAAACGGTGCGCCCGCTGTCCCCCTCCTTCATCTACCTGCGGCCGGAAGACGCCGAGGCGCATTCGCGCGCCACGGCCGTATATCGCGGTGCGGAATGGACCCGCAAGGTCACCGCCTATATCGAGCAGACGCCCTATGCGCGACGTCGCGGGCTGCGAGGCGAAAGCGGCATGCATCGGTTCTGGGCCGACTATGCGCATCTGTGCGATACGCTGGTGAGCAGGCTCTCCATGCCCGTGAGCCGGCCTGGCGCGACACTCGATTCACCGCCCATCGACAAGGACACATGATGCAGAAGCCACCCTACTGGTTTCCCGCCAAGCGCTACGGCTGGGGCTGGGGCGTGCCCACGTGCTGGCAGGGCTGGATGGTGATCGCCGTGTACGCCGTGCTGGTGGCCATGGCCGTGGTGTTCATTCGCCCCGCACGCGATCCGCTGCTGTTCGTCGCGGCGGTCTCGGGCCTGAGCATCGCGCTGGTCGCGGTGTGCTGGCTCAAGGGCGAGCCGCCGCGCTGGCGCTGGGGCGGCAAGCAATAGGCCGCTTGATTCGATGACCCTCGAAGCCCTCGCACGAAGTTCGCTGGCCGCGCTGCTGCTCGCATGCGCCGCTTCTTCCGCCTTCGCCAACGGCAGCCTCTTCTGCCAGGGGAGTCCGTATTCGGCGGAGGTCCAGTTCAGCCTGTCCTCCGGCCGCCTGACCGACGTCGTCGTGTCCCGCGACGGCAATGACGACGCCGACAACAACGAGGCAGCGCCCGCTTCCCGGCGAATCGCGCTGCAACACAGCTCCGCCGACTACCGCCGCCAGCGCATGCTCGCCAGCGGCAAGGGCGTCACGTTGCGCGTGTCGAAGGCCCGAGGCACGCTGGCCTACGCGGGCAAGCAGCACACGCTGCGTTGCGACTGGTCCAGCCTCGGCTGAAGAAAGTCTCGCGCTGCGCCGTCAGGCCGCGGCCATCACCTGGTCGCGCCCCATCGCCTTGGCGCGGTAGAGCGCCGCATCGGCCTTGGCCAGCACCTCGTCGACACCCCTGCCGTCTTCGCGCGCGGCCACGCCGATGCTGACCGCGATGGAGCCCACCTTGGCCATCGGCGAATCGGCCGCGAAGGGCTCGTCGATGGCCTGCTTCAGGCGCGCGGCCACGGCCATGGCCTCGGCCTTGCCCACGCCGGGCAGCAGCACCACGAACTCCTCGCCGCCGTAGCGCCCGAGCAGCCCCGCGTCGCCCACCGCGCGCTGCATGCGGTGCACCGCCTCGCGCAGCACCCGGTCGCCCATCTGGTGGCCGAAGCGGTCGTTGATGCCCTTGAAGTGGTCCAGGTCCACCATCAGCAGCGCCATGTGCTGCTGGCCCGACGTGGACGTGAAAGCATCGCGGCACGCGTCCAGCAGCGCGCGGCGGTTGAGCGCGCCGGTCAGGGAGTCGCGCGTGGCCATGTATTCGAACTCGGTGTGCACCCGATCGGTGGCCATCAGGATGACGGCGATGGACAGCAGCAGCACGGAGATCGAATACATGCTGATGTAGAGCGCCTGGATCCAGGTCGCCTCCATCAGGTTGCTGCCGGCCATGCCCATCACCACCGACACGAAGCGCAGCGCCGCCACGACGGCCTGCGCCAGCAGCAGGCCGATCATCAGCCGCTGGCCGAACACGCGGGGCCGGTGGCGCAGATAGAGCAGCGCATGGGCAAAGAACAGCAGCGACACCGCGAGCGTGACGATCAGCAGGCGGGCCTCGAAGTCGGGCTTCACGCTGCTGAACCAGAACATCGACAGCCCGATCACGCCGTTCAGCAGCGTCCAGCCCCGGGTGTCGCTGTGCCCCTGCAGGAACTTCTGGCTGCCCGAGTAATAAAGGATGCAGGCCTGGAACAGCACGACGTTGGCCACGACGATCGTGAGGAAGTCCGGGAAGAAGCCGCGCGCCGCGAACAGCAGGGTGCTCACGAATGCCACCAGCGGTCCGCGGGCCCAGTCGCTCAGCCCCCGGATGCTGGGCGGGTAGCTGCGCCGCATGAAGAACATCACCAGCGCCATCATGACGCCCATGAGGCCGGCCAGCATGATGACGGAGCGGGGATCGAGGATGTACGGCAATGCGCCCATGGGGCGTGATTATTGATTAATGTTGACATTGCCGGCGCGCCCTTTCTCGCAGCATCTCGCCGCGTCGCGCCGCAAGCCTCAGAGCCGCTCGACGATGGTCACGTTGGCCATGCCGCCGCCTTCGCACATGGTCTGCAGCCCGTAGCGCTTGCCGCGCTGGCCGAGCGCATGGACCAGGGTGGTCATGAGCTTGGTGCCCGACGCGCCGAGCGGATGCCCCAGCGCGATGGCGCCGCCGTTCACGTTGAGCCGGTCCGCGTCGGCGCCCAGCGTCTGCAGCCAGGCCAGCGGCACGGGCGCGAAGGCTTCGTTGACCTCGTACAGGTCAATGTCGCCGATCTTCATGCCGGCCTTGAGCAGCGCGCGCTGCGTGGCGGGAATGGGGGCTTCGAGCATGATGACCGGGTCGTGCCCCATCACGCTCATGTGGTGGATGCGCGCGAGCGGCTTCACGCCCAGCGTCTTCAGGCCGCGTTCGTTCACCACCATCAGCCCGCTCGCGCCGTCGCAGATCTGGCTGGCCGTGGCGGCCGTGCAGCGCCCGCCCTCGGCGATGAGCTTGACGGCGGCAATGCTCTCCAGCGTGGCGTCGTGGCGGATGCCTTCGTCGGTGGTGTGCAGCTCGCCGGGCTCGGTGCCGTCGGCCAGGCGCACCGCCACGGGCACGATCTCGCGTTCGAAGAGGCCGGCCTGGGTGGCGGCGATGGCGTTGCGGTGGCTGCGCAGCGCGTAGGCGTCGAGCTCGGCTTTCTCGATGCCGTAGTTGCGCGCGATCATCTCGGCGCCGGTGAACTGGCTGAACTGCACGTCGGGGTAGCGCGCGGCCATTTGCGGGCTCACGTAGAAGCCCAGGCCGTTCTTCAGCGCCAGCGTGGTGGGCGTGCCCATGGGCACGCGGGTCATGCTCTCGACGCCGGCGGCGATCACGATGTCCATGCTGCCCGACATCACGGCCTGCGCCGCGAAGTGCAGCGCCTGCTGCGACGAGCCGCACTGCCGGTCGACCGAGGTGGCCGGCACCGACTCGGGCAGCTTCGACGCCAGCACCGCGTTGCGCGCGATGTTGGACGACTGCTCGCCGGCCTGGCCGACGCAGCCCATGATGACGTCTTCGATCAGCGCGGGGTCGGCGTCGGCGCGCTCGACCAGCGCATCGAGCACCTGCGCGGCCAGGTCGGCGGGGTGCCAGCCGGCCAGGCGGCCGCTCCGGCGGCCGCCGGCGGTGCGCGCAGCGGCGACGATGAATGCTTCGGGCATGAGGGGTTCTCCGGTAAGGTCAGGGGGTTGGAGAATTGTTGGTGCCGTGCCGGTGTGGAGCGTCGTCGAAACGGACGATTTTGAAGACGCCCCCACGGCCCGCCGCCGCATCCGTATGCTTGCACCGCTGCAGCCAGGGCTCGCGGCACGGGAGACACGAACGATGGGAATCCGTATCGCGCTGACAGCCGGCCTGTGCATGGCCGCCGCCACGGCCGCCATAGCCTTCGAGGCCGCGGGCATCGACATGCCCGCGCTGGTCCGCCATCCGCACAGGCCGGAAGCCGCGCAGGGCACGCCAGGCAACATGCGCGGCGTGACCTGCAAGGAGGTGCGCGCCAGGAAGCCGGCGGAACTGCCCTCGCCGTGGCGCGGCGCGGTCACCGCCATCTCGATGAGCTGCGAACCCTTCCCGGGCCTCGACAAGGAGCCCGACGTCAGCACCGACGCCGTGGCTCGCCTGCGGCCCGGCGCAGCCACGCTGTGGGGCGTGCCGGTGATCGAGCTGCGCCATAGCGAGTCGTGGGCGCACGGCGACAGCCAGTACGTGCTGGGCGCGGCGTATGCCGACGTCGCCGCGTCGCTGGGCGCCTACCTCCAGGCGCGCTGCCTGTCGCAGGCGCCGCGCGCGGCACCGCGCGAGAGCATCTGCAACGTAGAGCCCGACGCGCGGCACGGCGGGCTCTACGTGCGCACCAGCGAGCTCGGCGGCGTCTGGCTGCACCCGGACCCGGCGGACCCGCGCCGCTCGATCCTCGCGCAAGCCTGGTCGGAATGAGCGGACGGCAAAAAAACGCTCAGCGCGGCGCCATGCGAATGGCGCCGTCCAGCCGCACGCTCTCGCCGTTGAAGTAGCCGTTGGTGATCATCAGCTCGGCCAGCGTCGCGTACTCCGCCGGGTTGCCCAGCCGCTTGGGAAACGGCACCGACGCGGCCAGCGCGGCCTTCACGTTGTCGGGCGCGCCCTGCAGCAGCGGCGTGTCGAAGATGCCCGGCAAGATGGTGTTCACGCGAATGCCCTCGCCCATCAGGTCGCGCGCGATGGGCAGCGTCATGCCGACGATGCCGGCCTTCGACGCGGTGTAGGCGGCCTGGCCCATCTGCCCGTCCTGCGCCGCCACCGAGGCAGTGTTGACGATGGCGCCGCGCTCGCCGTCCTGCAGCATGTCCAGCGTGAGCATGCCGGCCGCCGACTTGGCGATGCAGCGGAAGGTGCCCACCAGGTTGATCTGGATGATGCGGTCGAAATTCGCGAGCGGAAAGTGCTTGATCTCGCCCGTGGCCTTGTCGCGGCTCGCGGTCTTCACCGCGTTGCCGGTGCCGGCGCAGTTGACCAGCACGCGCTCCTGGCCGTGGGCGGCGCGGGCCTTGGCAAAGGCCGCGTCCACCTGCTCTTCGGACGTGACGTCGACCTTGCAGAACACGCCGCCCAGTTCGGCGGCCAGCGCCTGGCCCTGCGCTTCGTTGAGGTCGAACAGCGCGACCTTCACGCCGTGGCTGGCCAAGCGGCGCGCGGTGGCGGCGCCCAGGCCGGAAGCGCCGCCGGTCACGACGGCGGCAATGCGGGAATCGAGTTGCATGAGGTGCGGTCCTTGCAGGGTAATTGGCGGTTTTCGCGGGCCAGTTTAGGAAGCAGAATCGGCGGCGGCATCGTCGGAAACGACGGAAATCCGGACCGTTCGGGCCCGGCCACGCCGCTTCCCCCCGCTCGCCGATGTCGCCTTCCACGCCCCGCATCCTCGAAACCAAGCTCAGCCCCCCGGCCTTCACGGCCACGCAGGTGCCGCGCACCGCGATCCGCGAGGAAATCGCGGCGGCCACCGTCAAGCTGGTGCTGGTGCGCGCGCCCGCCGGCTTCGGCAAGACCACGGCCATGGCGCAGATCCGCGAGCGCGTCGAAGCACAAGGCATTGCCACCGCGTGGCTCACGCTCGATCGCGCCGACAACGACGTGTCGCGCTTTCTCAATTGCCTGGCCGAAGCCGTGCAGCGGCTGGGCGTGGACGAGCCCCGCGCCAACGGCCCCTTCGACGCCGTGGCCGCGCTGGCCGCGCACGACGCGCCGTTCACGCTGTTCCTGGACGACTTCGAGGTGGTGCAGGAGCCGGCGGTGCTGGGCCTGGTGCGCGAGATCGTCGAGCACCTGCCGCGCCGCGGGCAGCTCGTGATCGGCTCGCGCGGCCTGCCCGACCTGGGGCTGGGACGGCTGCGCGCGCGCGGGCAGCTCATCGAGATCGACACCGACCGGCTGCGCTTCAGCCTCGAAGAGACCAGCGCGTTCTTCGGGCTGCGCATGGCCCACGCGACGCATGCGGCGCAAGCCGTGCAGGCGCTGCCGGCCGACCTGCTCTCGCAGCTGCACCACAAGACCGAAGGCTGGGTGGCCGCGATCTGGCTCGCGTCGATGGCGCTGGAGCGCCACGGCACCGAGACCGGCTTTGTCGAGCGCTTCTCGGGCTCCGACCGCGCCGTGGCCGACTACCTGGCCGAGGACGTGCTCGCGCACCAGCCGCCGGACATTCGCGAGTTCCTGCTGCGCACCAGCATCCTGCGCCAGCTCGATGCCTCGGTGTGCCAGGCGCTGTGCCCGCGCGCCGATTGCGCGGCCATTCTCGAGCGGCTGGCCGCGTCGAACCTGTTCCTCACGCCGGTGAGCGGCGAAGGCGGGGACGGCGGCGCGTGGCGCTATCACAGCCTGTTCGCCGACTTCCTGCGCGTGCAGCTCGCGCACGACATGCCCGGCGAAACCGAGCGCCTGCACCTGGCGGCCGCCGGCTGGTACGAGTCGCACGACCGGCCCGTGCCCGCCATCGACCACGCCATCGAGGGCGGCGACCATCCGTATGCGCTGGTGCTGCTCGACGGTTACGCGGCGCAGTTCCTGGAGCAGGGCCGCATGCGCATGCTCGCGCGCTGGTTCTCGGCCATTCCCGAACACCAGCTGCGCGAACACCCGTTCCTGCAGCCGATCGCGCTGTGGGCGACCTGCTTCACGCACGGCCCTTGGGACGCGATGCGCATGCTCGAGCAATCGGGCTGCCTGGACAGCCCCATCGCCGAGGTGCGCGCCAGCGCCCACACGCTGGTGCCGCTGCTGCTGGCCATGCAGGACCGGCACGACGAAGCCTACGAGGCCGGCCGCCTGAGCCTGGCGCGCCTGCCCACCGGCCTGCCCTTTGCCGACAGCGTGCTGCTCAACGCCATGGCCCACATCCTGGCGGTGCGCGGCGACCCGCACGAGGCGCGCCGCATGCTCGAGGCCGCGCGCGAACGCGGCAGCAGCACCTTCAACCGCATGTACACCGAGTCGCTGGCGGGCCTGTTCGACCTGCACGAAGGCCGGCTGCGGCAGGCCACCGCGCGGCTGCGCATGGCGGTCGACTCGACGCATGCCGTGTCCTACAACCACAGCCACGGCAACGCCTGGGCCGGCGTGCTGTACGCAGGCGCCGTGTACGAGACCAACCAACTGGTGCAGGCCGAGCACCTCCTGAACGTGTACCTGCCGCTGGCGCGCGACGTGGGCCTGCCGGACCACATGATCCTGAGCCACGTGATGCGCTCGCGGCTGGCGTTCCATGCGGGCGACATCGACGCCGCGTTCCAGGCGCTGACCGAGCTCGAATACCTCGGCCACCACCGGCAGCTGCCGCGCGTGGTGGCGGGCGCCAAGCTGGAGCGCTCGCGCGTGCTGCTGCTGCAGGGCAACGGCCCCGCGTCGCGCGACGAACTGGCGCGCGCCGACGACCCGGCCCTGTGGAACCGCGAGAAGCGCCAGCGCCTGCCCGCGCACGACCTCGACTACATGGCGCTGGCCAAGGCGCGCTGGGACATCGCGTTCGGCGACGCGCGCGCGGCGCTGGGCGTGCTCGACGCCGAACTGCACGCCGCGCTGGCCGCGGCGCACAACCGCCGCGCGCTCAAGCTGCGGGTGCTGCGCGCGCTGGCGCTGCAGGCCGCGGGCGACCCGGCGGCGGCCGTGAAAGAAATAGAGACCGTGCTGCAGGCCGCGAGCCAGGAAGGCTTCGTGCGGCTGATCCTCGACGAGGGCCCGGCCGTCGGCACGCTGATCCACCGCTACGCGCTCACCGCGCAGGACACCCCCGCCGCGCGCGCCGACCCGATCCTGGCGGACTACCTGCAGCGGCTGCTGCAGCTGGTCGGCCCGATGCCGGCGGCCGAGCCGGAAACGCCTGCCGCCGGTGCCGACGCCATGAAGGAGCCGCTCACGCGCAAGGAAATCCGCGTGCTGCAGCTGCTGGCCGAGGGCTACTCGAACAGCGCGATGGCCGAAAAGCTGTTCGTGTCGGACAGCACGGTGCGCACGCACCTGCGCAACATCAACATGAAGCTGGACGCCCGGAGCCGGACGCAGGCCGTGGCGATTGCGCGGCGGCTCGGCGTGATCCGGTAGGCGGCAGCCGCCCCGGCGGGCCGGCAGGGCGGGCGCCACCGGGTATTACAAATACTACGGATTCCGGTGATACCGCCCCCCACGGGCGGTGCCTAGCATTCCCCTCAGAGATCAGAGCCTTCCAACTATCGCGATTGCGCCCGCCAGCGCGCCGTCGCGGCTGCGGAAGAGCCATGCCCAGCCGAATCAGACGGCTGCGCAGGGAGCCACCGAAACAGAGAACGCCACGAGCGGACGCCAGCATGCCCAAAGGAATCCCCAACCCGGCCCCCATGTACGGCATCGCTCCGCGCGCCTGGGGGTTCGAGGTGTCGATCGTGCGCAACGGCAACCGCTTCTACAAGCAGTTCGGCCGCGCCAGCTACGGCAGCGAGGAGCAGGCGCTGCTCCAGGCGCAGGCCTGGCGCGACGAGATCGTGCGCAGCTTTCCGCCGGTGGCGCGGCGCACGCGGGCCGAGAAGCTCCGGGTCAACAACACCACCGGCGTGTCGGGCGTTTTCTGCCAGGTGGCGTCCGGCGGCCGGGTGCGGGCCTGGGTGGCCAAGACCTACCTCGGCGAGAACGAGATCCTGCGCACCGACTTTCCGGTCGATGCCGCGGGCGGCGACGCGCAGGCGCTGGCCATCGAGGAACGGGGCCGGCAGCTGGAGCGCATGGCGGGCCTGGCCAGGCTGCACCCGGCCGAGGAATCGATCCGCAAGAGCAAGACCGCGCTCCCGGCCGAGCTGCTGTCGCCCAAGCGTTCGAAGTCCGAAATCAAGCGCAGCACCAATTCCAGCGGCGTGAGCGGTGTCCACTTCAAGGCGCCGAATGTCGGCCATCCGGGCTACTGGCTGGCCATCACCTACACGGCGGGCAAGGGCAGCGTGAGCAAGGCCTTCTCGATCAAGGAACACGGGCCCGACGGCGCCAAGCTGCTGGCCATCGCGGAACGCGAGCGCCAGCTCGAAGCCAAGCTGTCGGGCGGCACCCGTACCAGCGCCGGCACCGATGTCGCCACCGGCACCCACACCGGCACGACCATTCCCCCCATCCCCTTCCGCCAAGAGGTGCGGCAAGACCTGCGGCAGGACCTGCGCCCCCACGGCGCGGCGGGCGCCGGCGCGACAGAGGCAAGGCAGGCGCTCCTGTGAGGCTTTCGTGTCCAGGCGCGGGCCGGGCATGCCGGTTCGGCCAGAATAGCGGGGAAACGCGTGCGCCGGCGAGCGCCACGCGGTTCGCAGAGCCCGCAATCAGCAGCCGCTGCGCCCGGAAAAGCAGCAACACGTCGAGCATGCCCAAAGGTATCCCCAATTCGGCCGCCATGTACGGCATTTGCGCCAGGCCCTGGGGGTTCGAAGTCTCTATCGTGCGCAACGGCGTGAGGCACTACAAGCAGTTCGGCAAGGCCAGCTACGGCGGTGCCGAGCAGGCGCTGCTCCAGGCACAGGACTGGCGCGACGAGATCGTGCGCAGCATGCCGCCCCCGACGCGGCGCGAGCGGGCCGAAAAACTCCGCGCCAACAACAGCACCGGCGTGCCGGGCGTGTTCCACCAGCTCTCGGCCGGCGGCCGGGTGCGGGCCTGGATGGCCAAGACCTACATCGGGCAGGGCGAGATCCTTCGCACCGACTTCATCGTCGACCACCTGGGCGACGCGGCGCATGCGCTGGCGATCCGCGAGCGCGCGCAGCAGCTGGAGCGCATGGCGGGCCTGGCGCGGCTGCATCCGGCCGAGGAAGCGATCCGCACCGGCCAGTCGGCCCCGTCGCCGGGGCCGCGATCGGCCAAGCGCTCGAAGTCGGAGATCACGCGGCGCAACAACACCAGCGGCGTGAGCGGCGTGCACTACAAGACGCCCGGCCCCAGCCACCCCGGCTACTGGCTGGCCATCACCTACACCACCGGCAAGGGCAGCACGAGCAAGGCCTTCTCGGTGAAGGAACACGGCCACGACATGGCCAAGCGCCTGGCGATCGCGGAGCGCGCGAGGCAGCTCGCCGACAAGCTGCGCCACCAGGACGGCGCAAAGCCGGGCCACTGATGACGCAAGACAGACACGGCTTCGCCCACGCGGCGAAGTCCGCCAGCCCCCGCTCGCCCGCCGCGGCCCGCATGGCACGCCACGGGACCGCGCGGCCATGACGCTCAAGTCGCTTCACCAGTTGCTGCGGGTGGCCTCCCACCTGCTGGACCAGGCCGCGGCCGAGGTCCGCTCGAACGACCTGGCGCCCGTGCGCGAGAACATCGAGCGCATCGGCCGCGCGCTGATCGAGGTGATCGAGGTGCAGCGCCTCATCTACGAGGAACAGCCCGAGCTCGCGCCGAAGTCGCTCGCAGCCTCGCCGAAGGAGGCCGACGCGGGCCGGCTCTTCACGCAGTTCACGATGGAGGCGCTGGCGCTGGAAGACGCGGGCCACACCGAGGCGGCGCGCGAAAAATACACGGCCTTCATCGGCATCTCGCCCTCGCATCCGCACCGAGAGATCGCGCGGGCCGAGATACGGCGGCTGTCGTAGCGCAGCAGGTCAGAGCGCCCGCGAGATCACCTCTTTCATGATCTCGTTGGTGCCGCCGTAGATGCGCTGCACGCGCCCGTCGGCGTACATGCGCGCCACCATGTATTCGCTCATGAAGCCGTAGCCGCCGAACAGCTGCAGGCATTCGTCGACCACGCGGCCCTGCGTTTCCGAGCCCCAGAGCTTGGCCATCGAGGCGGTGGCGGTGTCGAGCTTGCCGGCCACCAGGTCTTCGACGCAGCGGTCGATGAAAGCGCGCCCCACCTTGATCTGCGTGGCGATCTCGGCCAGCTTGAACTTGGTGTTCTGGAACTCCGCGATCGGCTTGCCGAAGGCCTTGCGGTCGCGCACGTACTCGAGCGTGGCTTCGTAGGCGCCTTCCATGGTGGCGAGCGCGCTCAGGCCGATGATGGTGCGCTCGTAGGGCAGGTCGCTCATCAGCTGGAAAAAGCCCTGCCCTTCCACGCCGCCCAGCAGCGCGTCGGCCGGCACGCGCACGTCGTCGAAGAACAGCTCCGAGGTGTCCTGCGCCTTCATGCCGATCTTGTCGAGCACGCGGCCCACGCGAAAGCCCTGGCAGCCCTCGGTCTCGACGATGAGGATCGACGTGCCCTTGGCGCCCTGCGCCGGGTCGGTCTTGCACACCACCAGCACCACGCCCGCGAGGAAGCCGTTGGTGATGAAGGTCTTGGAACCGTTGATGAGGTAGGCGCCGTCCTTCTTCTCGGCGCGGGTGCGCACGCCCTGCAGGTCGGAGCCGGCGCCGGGCTCGGTCATGGCGATGGCGCCGACCAGCTCGCCGCGCGCCATGCGCGGCAGGTAGTGGCGCTTCTGTTCGTCGGTGCCGTGGTTCAAAAAGTAGTGCGCCACGATGGCATGCACCGACGTGCTCATGCCGCTCAGGCCGCGCCGCGCGCACTCTTCATAGAACACGGCTTCGTGGCGGAAGTCGCCGCCGCCGCCGCCGAATTCTTCGGGGATGTCGGCGCACAGCAGGCCGAGCGCGCCGGCCTTGCGCCAGATCTCGTGGCCGACGTGGCCGCGCTTGCGGGCCTCTTCGTCGTGCGGGCGCATTTCGGTCTCGATGAAGCGCACCACGTTGTCGCGGTACAGGTCGAGGTCTTCGTCGCTCCAGGAGCGTCGGAAATCGATGGGCATGCTTGTCTTCCTTGAATGTTTTTTTTCTGGAGTCAGCCGACGCGGCGGCTCCTGCCGGCCCAGAAGGGCTCGCGCAGCTGGAACTTCTGCAGCTTGCCGGCGGCCGAGAGCGGCAGCGCGTCGCGAAACTCCACGCTGCGCGGGCACTTGTAGCCGGCGATCTGCTCGCGGCAATGCGCGATGACGGCTTCGGCCTCCAGCGCCATGCCCTCGCGCCGAACGATCACCGCGTGCACGCGCTCGCCCCACTTGTCGTCGGGCACGCCGATGACGGCGGACATCGCCACCTGCGGCAGTTGCGCGATGGCGTTCTCGACCTCGGCCGAGTACACGTTCTCGCCGCCGCTCACGATCATGTCCTTCATGCGGTCGACCACGAAGACGAAGCCCTGTTCGTCCATGTAGCCGCCGTCGCCGGTGTGCATCCAGCCGCCGCGCAACGCGGCCTCGGTTTCCCTGGGTTTGTTCCAGTAGCCCTTCATGACCATGGGCCCGCGCGCGACGATCTCGCCGACCTGGCCGGCGGGCACCTCGCGGTCGTCGCCGTCGACGATGCGCACCTCGGCAATCGAAATCGGCGTGCCGGCCGAGCGCAGCAAGCGCTCGCGGTCGGGGCCCGGCAAGTGGCAGTGCGAAGGCAGCGCGGTGACCACGGGCGACAGCTCGGTCATGCCGTAGACCTGCGCGAAGGCGGTGCCGGGAAACGCGCGCATGGCCTGGTCGAGCAGCGCCGCGTCGATGGGCGCCGCGCCGTAGGACAGCAGGCGCAGGTTCGACAGATCGAACTCCGCGAAGCGCGGATGCTCGATCACGCGCTTGATCATGGTCGGCACCAGGAACATCTCGGTGATGCGCGCCGACTGCAAGGTCTGCAGCACGGCCAGTTCGTCGAACACCGGCACCACGTGCACGGGCACCAGCCGCATCAGGCCCTGCAGCGCGACGCCGCAGCCGGCCACGTGGAACATGGGCGCCGCGACGATGGCGGCGGCGTCGTGCGTGTCGCGCGGCAAGGCGGCCACCGAGCCCAGCGCGTTGATGCACAGGCTGCCGTGCGTGAGCATCACGCCCTTGGGCTGGCCGGTGGTGCCGCCCGTGTACATGACGGCGGCCAGCTCGTCGCTGGTGTGCGGCGCGTCGTCGATCGGCTCGGCGGCGGCGAGCAAGGCTTCGTAGCCGAGCATGCCTTCGGGCACGGCGCCGTCGCCGCAATAGACCACGGTGCGCAGCGACTTCGAGAGCTTGCGCAGCTCGGCCGCCATGGGCGCGAAGACGTCGTCCACCAGCAGGATGCGGGTGTCGCAGTCGTCGAGCGAATACGCGACCTCCTTCGGGTTCCAGCGGATGTTGACGGGGTTGATGACGCCGCCGCCCCACCACGTGCCGAAGAAGTATTCGACGAAGCGGTGCGAGTTGAGGCTCATCATGCCGACCCGGTCGCCGGGCTGCATGCCGAGCTGCCGCAGCACGGCGCCCAGGCGCGAAACGCGGCCGGTGAACTCCGCGAAGTCGAGCCGCTTGCCGCCGCAGACCACGGCGGTGGCCTTGCCTTTTTCGCGCCGGCCCTTGTGCAGGGGTTGGGTGAGGAACATGGGGTCTCCGTTCTCCGGTTCTTGTCAGGAGGCGCACAGCGGCGCGATGGCTTCCGCCGGCACGCCCCAGCGGCGCAGCACGGTCGGGCCGTCGTCGTGCGCGGTGGCCGGCGGCACCACGGGCGCGGTGCGGCTGAAGCGCGGCGCGGGCGCGGGCTGCACCACGCCGCCCACGTCGGCAAAAGTGCCGCGCGCCACGTTGTGCGGATGCACGGGGGCCTCGTCCCAGTCGAGCACGGGGGCGAAGCAGGCGTCGCTGCCTTCGAGCAGCACGCACCACTCGTCGCGCGTGCGGGTGCGGAACACGTCGCCATGCGCAGCTTGAGCAGCGGCCAGCGGTCGGCGTCCATCTGCGCGTCGAAGGCCGGGTCGTCGGCGATGCCGCAGCGCTCGCGCATGAGGGCATAGAACTGAGGCTCGATGGCGCCCACGGCCACGTACTTGCCGTCGGCGCAGGCGTAGGTGTCGTAGAAGTGCGCGCCGCCGTCGAGCATGTTCTCGCCGCGCTGGTTGCTCCACTGGCCGGCCGACTTGAAGCCGTACATCATGGCCGACAGCAGCGCCGCGCCGTCGGTCATGGCCGCATCGACCACCTGGCCCTGCCCCGAGCGCCTGGCCTCGTGCAGCGCGGCCAGGATGCCGAAGGCCAGCAGCATGGCGCCGCCGCCGAAGTCGCCCACGTAGTTCAGCGGCGGCACGGGCGGCTCGCCGGCACGGCCGATGGCATGCAGCGCGCCGCTGATGGCGATGTAGTTGATGTCGTGGCCGGCCGCGTGCGCGAGCGGGCCGTGCTGGCCCCAGCCGGTCATGCGGCCGTAGACCAGGCGCGGGTTGCGCGCATGGCACTGCGCCGGGCCCAGGCCCAGGCGCTCCATCACGCCGGGGCGAAAGCCTTCGATGAGCACGTCGGCCTTTTCGATGGCGTCGAGCACCGGCTGCGCCGCGCCTTCCGCGCGCAGGTCGACCTGCAGCGTGCTGCGGCCGCGCGCGAGGATGTCGTGCGAATTGGCGCGCGTGCCGGGCCGCGCGATGCGCAGCACCTCCGCGCCCATGTCGGCGAACAGCATCGCGCAGAACGGCCCGGGGCCGATGCCCGCCATCTCGATCACGCGTAGTCCCTGCAGTGGGCCTGCCATGGCTTGTCTCCTGTTGCGTGGCGCCATCTTGGCGCGGGGGCGGCGCCGCTGCATCGTCGAAAGCGACGAATGCGGCGTGTTCAGGTGACGGGAACGGCGGCGCGCAACCGCGCCACGCGGCGCAGGTGCCACGCGGGCGGGCCGAACTGGTGCTCGATGAGGGTGGCGCGGCGAAAGTAGTGGCCGATGGCCAGCTCTTCCGTCATGCCCATGCCGCCGTGCATCTGCACCGCGCCCTGCCCCACCGCGCGGCAGGCCTTGGCGACCGCGACCTTGGCGGACGACACGGCACGCGCGCGCGCGCTGGGCGTGGCGCCGTCGACGGCCTCGCCCACGCTCGCGGTGAGGGCGTCGGCCTGCTCCAGCGCCATGTGCATGTCGGCGAGCCGGTGCTGCAGCACCTGGAAGCTGGCGATGGGCACGCCGAACTGCTTGCGCTGGCGCACGTGGTCGAGCGTGTCGCGCATCAGGCGGCGCATGACGCCGATGGATTCCGCGCAGACGGCGAGCGTGGCCTCGTCGAGCGCCTGCTCGATCTGCGGCAGCGCGCCGCCTTCGGTGCCGAGCAGTGCGCCGGCCGGCACGCGCACGTTGTCGAAGGCGATGTCGGCGGCGCGGCCGCCGTCGCGCGTCGGGTAGGCGCGCAGGCGCAGGCCCGGCGTGTCGGTCGCACGACGAGCAGCGAGAGCCCCGCGCCGCCGCGCGCGCTCACGACGAGGTGGCTGGCCCAGGGCGCGGCCTGCACCACGGCCTTGTGCCCGTCGAGCCGGAAGCCGTCGCCTTCGCGCACGAGCTGCGTCGTCACGTCGGACGGGTCATATCGGCTGCCGGGTTCGCTGTGCGCAAAGGCCAGCACGGCCTCCCCGCCCACGATGCGCGCCAGCAGGTCGTCGGCCAGCGCGCCGGGGTGGCGCGCCAGCAGGCCGGCGCCGATCACCATCGTCGAGAGGTACGGCTCGGCCGCCAGCGCGTCGCCCAGCACCCGCATGACCGCGAGGTGCGCAGCCATGCCGCCGCCGAAGCCGCCCTGCGATTCGGGCAGCGCCACGGCCAGCAGGTCGAGTTCGCGCGAAAGGCCGCGCCAGAAAGGCGGCGCGGCGTGGTCGGCATGGGTCAGTGCGTGCAGGCGCTGCTCGAAGCCGTGCTGGCCCTCGAGGTAGCGCGCCAGGCTGTCGCACACCATCGACAGGCTGTTGTCTTGTTCGGTGAAGCTGTTCATGGCGAATAGCCATCAGCGGGCCAGCAGGTGGCTCGCGACGATGTTGCGCTGCACCTCGTTGGAACCGGCGTAGATGGAAGCGGCGCGGTCGTTGAGGTAGGCGGACACCGAGAACACGGCCTCTTCGGGAATCGGCATGTCGCCTTGCAGGCCGTCGTCCAGCGGCAGGTTGGCGGCGGCGTGGTGGCCGGCGATTTCCACGCCCAGCTCGGTCAGGCGCTGACGCAACTCGGAGCCCAGCACCTTGCCCATCGACGGGCGGATGCCCACCGGCTCGCCGCGTGCCTGCGCGCGCAGCGACTGCAGCTCGGTGGCTTCGACCGCGTCGATGGCGCAGTCCATTTCGGCCAGCCGCAGCGCCATGCCGTCGGCCTCGTCTTCGTGGCCCGGCGAGGCAAACGCCACCCCGGCCGCCGCGGTCAGCCGGCGCAGCCGCGCGCGCAGCATCGGCGCCCACGCGCCGCCGCGCTCGTGCTGCAGCAGGTACTTGGCAATGGTCCAGCCCTGGTTCTCTTCGCCGATGAGCCCGTCGGCCGGCACGCGCACGTCGTCGAAGAACACCTCGTTGAACTCGTGGTCGCCCGAGATGCTGACGATCGGGCGGATGGTGACGCCCTGCGCCGGCAGGTCGAAGCACAGGAAGCTGATGCCCTGCTGCGGCTTGCCGCCCGAGGCGGTGCGCACGAGGCAGAACATGCGGTTGGCGTACTGCGCGTGCGTGGTCCAGATCTTGGAGCCGTTGATGACGTAGTGCGCGCCGTCCCGCACCGCCTTGCACTGCAGCGACGCGAGGTCGGAGCCCGCCTGCGGCTCCGAGTAGCCCTGGCACCAGTAGTCCTCGCCCGAGGCGATGCCGGGCAGCCAGCGGCGCTTCTGCGCCCCGGTGCCGAAGGCGATGATCACCGGCGCCACCATGCCGGGCCCCATGGGTGCGCGCTGGGGCGCGTCGGCCGCGGCCAGCTCGCTCGAAAAAATGTAGTGCTGCATCGGCGTCCAGCCGGTGCCGCCGTGTTCGACCGGCCAGTGCGGCACGCTCCAGCCGCGCGTGGCGAGGATGCGGTGCCAGCGGTTGGCTTCGTCGTAGTCGCTGAAGATGCCGGCGCATCGGCGGCCCGCACGGCGCAGGTCGGGCGTCAGTTCGCGCGCGAGAAAGTCGCGCACCTCGTCACGGAACGCGGTCTCCGCGGCGGTAAGGGTCCAGGCCATGGGTGTTGTCTCTCGGGAGTACAACGGCCAGTGTGAGGCCTGCGTCCCGGACGGCATCGTCGGTTCGGACGAAGAACGCGGCCGGGCGGGCCCCGGCGCCCCCATGTCGCGGTTCAGGCCGCGATGGCTTCGCGCGCCGGCGTCGACTTGGCCGGCACGGGCATGTGCTGCGCCCAGTCGATGATTTCCAGCTTGCCGTCGGCGTGCTCGGCCAGCGCCGTGAGGCTTTCGACCCAGTCGCCGTCGTTGCAGTACAGGATGCCGTCGATGTCGCGCATCTCGGCATGGTGGATGTGGCCGCACACCACGCCCTGCGCGCCGCGGTTGCGGGCCTCGCGAGCCACGGCGGCCTCGAAGTCGCCCACATAGCTCACGGCGCGCTTGACCTTGCCCTTGAGGTACTTGGACAGCGACCAGTACGGCAGCCCCATGCGCGCGCGCAGCGAGTTGAGATGCCGGTTGAGCTTGAGCGTGAACTCGTAGAGCGAGTCGCCCACGTAGGCCAGCCACTTGGCGCACTGGATGACGCCGTCGAACAGGTCGCCGTGAATGATCCAGAGCTTGCGCCCGTCGGCCGTCTCGTGGATCCACTCCTCGGCCACGTCGATGCCGCCGAAGTTGTGGTGCAGGTACTTGCGCGCGAACTCGTCGTGGTTGCCCGGGATGAAGATCACGCGCGTGCCCTTGCGCGCCTTGCGCAGCAGCTTCTGGATCACGTCGTTGTGCGCCTGCGGCCAGTACCAGTGGCGCTTGAGCTGCCAGCCGTCGATGATGTCGCCGACCAGGAACAGCGTCTCGCACTCGGTGTGCTTGAGAAAGTCGAGCAGCGCCCGCGCCTGGCAGCCGGGCGTGCCCAGGTGCAGGTCGGAGATCCACAGCGTGCGGAAGTGCAGGGGTGGACGTGCGCGATCTTCGTCCTCGGGGTCGAGGGCCCGGGTCGCGGTGTCGCGCCATGCGCGAATGAAAGCGTCGTCGCGTTGCATGGACGGGTAGGCTCCCACTGCCCGATGACCGCGCGATGGCACACCCGTGACATCCCGGTGACGCGTTGGCGCCGGGCAACGCCACAATCCCGCGATGCGCTCTGGCCAGATCATCGTTCTTGCAACCCCTGTCTTCTTTCTTCTTATCGCGATCGAATTCGTGGTGGGCCGCGTGCGCGCGCGCCGCGGCACGGGGCAGGACACCTACCGCCTGGCCGACGCGGTGAACAGCATCGGCCTGGGCATGCTCAGCCAGATCAGCGCGGTGCTCACGGGGCTGCTGCGCATCGGCATCTACACGTCCGTGTATTCGGCGGTGGCGCTCTTTCCGCAAGAGGCCGCGCGCGAGTTCTGGACCAACTGGTACGGCTGGCTGCTGGCGCTGGTGTTCTACGACCTGTGCTACTACTGGCTGCACCGCATGGGCCACGAGTCGGCGGTGCTGTGGGCGGCGCACGTGGTGCACCACCAGAGCCAGCACTACAACCTGTCGACCGCGCTGCGCCAGACCTCCAGCGGCGCGCTGTTCGGCTGGCTCTTCTACCTGCCGATGGCGCTGGCGGGCGTGCCGCCGCTGGTGTTCGTGGTAGTGGCGCTCATCGACCTGCTCTACCAGTTCTGGGTACATACCGAGCAGGTGGGCAAGCTGGGCTGGTTCGACCGCTGGTTCTGCTCGCCGTCGAACCACCGCGTGCACCACGCGGTGAACGACCACTACCTGGACCGCAACTACGGCGGCATCCTGATCGTGTGGGACCGCCTGTTCGGCACCTTCCGCGAGGAAGACGAGCGCTGCGTGTACGGCACGCGCGGCGAGCTGCGCAGCTGGGACCCGCTGTGGGCCAACGCCGAGGTGTACTGGGCGCTGGCCAAGGACTCGTGGCATGCGCGCAGCTGGGCCGACAAGCTGCGCGTGTGGCTCAAGCCGCCGGGCTGG
This sequence comes from Variovorax sp. E3, assembly GCF_016082275.1. GTDB lineage: Bacteria > Pseudomonadota > Gammaproteobacteria > Burkholderiales > Burkholderiaceae_C > Variovorax. The sequence continues at coordinate 965 of NZ_MOWM01000038.1, read as the reverse complement.
CGGCCGGCGGACGTGACGGCGCGCTTTCCCAAGCCGGCCTTCGACATCGCCAAGGTCACGCGCTACGAGCCCGAGGTGAGCCCGGGCGTGCAGTGGTTCGCGGGCGTGCAGTTCGTGCTGATGCTGGCGGGCGTGGCGTTCTTCCTGTGGTTCTCCGACGTGATCCCGCTGCCGCGCGCGGCCGTGTGGCTGGCCGCGCTGACGGCCAGCCTCTGGGCCATCGGCGGCGTGCTGCAGGGGCGGCTGACGGTGACCGAGGTGCTGCTGATCGAGGCGGCGGCGCTGGCCACGGCGAGCGCGGCGCTGGGCATCGACTGGCTGCATCTGTCTTCAAGCCGCTGGCGCTGGCCATCGCCATCTTCTTCGCGGCGCGGCGCGCCATGGCGGCCGGCGGCGTGACGACCTTCGACGGGCTGCTGCTGGCGGGGCTGGTGGCCTCGCTCGGCGGCGACGTGATGCTGATGGGACCGGCGAAGCTGTTCGTGCCCGGGCTGGTCTGCTTCCTGCTCGCGCATCTGGCGTACATCGCGCTGTTCCGCATCGGCGTCGGGCTGTTTCCGCGGCGCGGGGCGCTGGCGGCAACGCTGCTGATCGGCGCGGCGATGTACGCGTTCCTGTGGCAGGGTGGCCTGCCCGTGGCCTTGCGGGCGCCGGTCGCGGCCTATGTGGTGGTGATCGCCTGCATGGCGGCGCAGGCCATCGGGCGCGCCGCCGTGCTGCGCCATACGGACCCGGCCGCGCGATGGGTGGCGGTGGGCGCGTGCGTCTTCATGGTGAGCGATTCGCTGCTGGCGACGAACCGGTTCGTGACGCCGCTGCCGCTGGCGGCGCTGTGGGTGCTGGCCACGTACTACATCGCGCAGATATTGATCGTGCGGCACGCGCGGCCCGCAATCCGCGTTTGACTTTGTCTGTCTCCCTCCCCTTCCGGGGGAGGGCCGGGGTGGGGGCAAGCGACGTATCCA
>NZ_MOWM01000037.1 GCF_016082275.1 Variovorax sp. E3 | reverse complement strand
TCTTGCCGCGCGTCACTTCCTTGAGCTGCTCGTAGGCGCCCTGCACGCCAAAACGGCGCATCACGGTCTGGATCGGCGTGGCCATCGTCGGCGGCCACGACGCCATGCTCACGCCCGGCGTGATGGCCAGCTGGCACGCCATGCGCGTGATGGCGCCGCCGCCGGCCGACGCGCCCTCTTCGGCCTGCCGCCCGTTCTCGGGCGACCGCGCGGGCTTTGCCATCGGCGAAGGCGCGGCCGCGCTGGTGCTCGAGTCGGAAGCGCATGCCGCCGCGCGCGGCGCCGAAGCGGCGCCCTTCGTGCTCGCGGGCTACGCCACCAACTGCGACGGCACGCACATCACCAACCCCGACTCGGCGGGCCAGGTGCGCGTCATGCGCGCGGCGCTGCGCGACGCCGGCATCGAAGCCTCGGACGTGGGCCACATCAACGCGCACGGCACCGCCACCTCGGCCGGCGACGCGGCCGAAGCCGCGTCGATCCGCGAAGTGTTCGGCAAGGGCGCGCCGGTGAGCGCGACCAAGGCCATCCACGGCCACGTGCTCGGCGGCGGCGGCGCGATCGAACTCATCGCCGCGCTGCGCGCGCTGGCGCGCGAGACGCTGCCGCCCATCGCCAACCTGCAGACGCCCGACGCCGCATTCGACCTCGACTTTGTCCAGGGCGAAGCACGCGAGGCCAAGGGCATCCGTTACGCGCTGTCCAATTCCTTCGCTTTTGGCGGCACCAACGCGGTCATCGTGGCCGGTCGCGCGTCCGAACGCTGAAGATTCGCTGAACACTTCCTGAAAAATCGAGCGCGGTGCATCGGCTGGTTGTCTTCGTCGTGCCCGTGTTCGCGCTGCTCATGCTGTGCGAGTTCGCCTGGGGCTGGCTCAAGCAGCGCAACACCTACCGTTTCAGCGACACGCTCGGCAGCCTGAGCCAGGGGCTGCTGAGCCAGGCCCTCGCGGTCTGCACCCAACTCTTCCAGATCGGCCTGTACGCGATGGTCTACCCGGTCGTCGCGATCTGGACGCGGCCCGACTTCTGGGACAGCGCCATGGGCTGGATCCTGGCCGTGGTGCTGTTCGACTTCTTCGACTACTGGCTGCACCGCGCGGGCCACGAGTCGGCCGTGTTCTGGGCCGCGCACTCGGTGCACCACCAGAGCCAGCACTTCAACTTTTCCACCGCGCTGCGGCAAGAGAGCACCGTGGCCTTCCTGGGCTGGGCCTTCTACCTGCCGATGGCGGTGGTCGGCGTGCCGCCCGAGCAGTTCGGCCTGGCCGGGCTGATCGTGCTGGTCTACCAGTTCTGGATCCACACCGAGCACATCGGCAAGCTCGGCTGGTTCGACCGCGTGTTCTCGTCGCCGTCGAACCACCGCGTGCACCACGCGGTGAACGACGGTTATGTCGACCGCAACTACGGCGGCATGCTCGTGATCTGGGATCGCATGTTCGGCACCTTCGCCGAGGAAACCGAGCGCTGCGTATACGGCACGCGCAAGACCCTCGCCAGCTTCGACCCGCTGCGCGCCGTGCTCGGTCCGTATGCGCCGCTGCTGCGCGATGCCTGGCACACGCGGCGCTGGCAAGACAAGGTCGCCGTGTGGTTCAAGCCGCCGGGCTGGCGGCCGGCCGATGTGGCGGCGCGCTTTCCGGAGGCACCGTTTTCGCTGGAAGAAGCCATGCACATCCACGCCCCCCAGCTGACGCGCCCGCAGGTCGCAACGGCCGCCCTTCACTTCGCATGCTGGGTCGGCGTGACGCTGGCCTTTCTCTGGCGCGCCGACGACCTGGCGTTCCAGATCGGCGTGGCGCTGCTCGCGCTGGCGGTCGGCGGCTTCTGGGCCATCGGCGCGGTGCTCGACTCGAAGTTGCGGCTGCGCTGGGCCTGGTGCGCGCAGGCGGCGCTGCTGGCGCTTTCGGCGGTACTGCTCGCCTGAGCGCCGCCGGACCCTCGCTATGCTCGGCGCTTTCATCGCTCCGAGGCAACCACACCATGCGCAGGCTGGCCACCCCCGAAGACATCGGCACCGTTTTTTCTCTGTACATGCATGAGAAGGTCGTTCCGTTCCTGGGCTACGACCCGATGCCGCTGGAAGACTTTCGCGCCATCTACCGGCAGTTGCTCGCCGGCCAGGACTTCTTCGTCTACGAGCGCAACGGAAAAATCGCGGGCTTCTATCGCGCCGCGCGCTACCCCGGCCGCGTGCGCCACGTGGCCAGCCTCGGCACGCTCGCGGTCGACCCCGCATTGCACGGCCAGGGCATTGCGCTGGCCATGGTGACCGATGCGATCGACCGCCTCAAGGCGGACGGCGTGAAGCGCATCGAGCTCATCGTCGAAAGCGACAACGCACCGGCGCTGCGCTTCTACGACAAGCTCGGCTTCGAGCGCGAAGGCACGCTGCGCAAGTTCTACAAGCGGGCCGGCGATGCGCAGGCCATCGACGACCACTTCATGGCGCTGCTCTTCGACTGAAAAGAGCTCAGGGCTTCCAGCGCCGCAGCAGCAGCGCGTTGGCCATCACGCTCACGCTCGACAGCGCCATGGCCGCGCCGGCCACCACCGGGCTGAGCAGCCCGAAGGCCGCGAGCGGAATGCCGGCCACGTTGTAGGCAAAGGCCCAGAACAGGTTCTGGCGGATCTTGGCGACCGTGCGGCCCGAGAGTTCGAAGGCCTGCGCCACCAGCGCAAGGTCGCCGCGCATCAGCGTGATGCCGGCCGCTTCCATCGCCACGTCGGTGCCGCCGCCCGAAGGCGCCATGGCAATGCCGACATCGGCCGCCGCCAGCGCGGGGGCGTCGTTGGCGCCGTCGCCGACCATGGCCACGACGTGTCCGTTCTTTCTCAACGCGCTGACCTGCGCGGCCTTGTCGGCCGGCAGCACGTCGGCGCGCACATCTTCGGCGGCAATGCCCAGCCGCGCCGCCATGGCCTGCGCGGCGCGCAGGTTGTCGCCCGAGATCATCACCACGCGCAGGCCGCGCGCGCGCAGCGTGCGAACGGCTTCGGCCGCCTGCGGCTTGGGCTCGTCGGCGAAGGCGAGCAATGCCTGCACCTGCGCCGCACCGGCTTCGTCGAAGCGCAGCAGCGCGGAAACCGTCGCGCCCTTGGCCTGCAGGCGCTCGACATCGGCCGCCTCGGGCATCGCGTCGAGCTCGCGGCACCAGCGCAGGCTCGCGATGGCCCAGGTGGCGCCCTCGACATCGCCGCGCACGCCGCGACCCGGCATCGCCTGCATCGCGCTCAACGCGGGCGCCTGCAGATGGCGTTGCGCCGCCGCGGCCAACACCGCCTTGGCCAGCGGATGCTCGCTGCCGCCTTGCAGGCTCGCGGCGGTTGCCAGCAGCGCGTCTTCGGTCGCAACGGCGCCCGCCACCGGCAGCAGGTCTGTCAGCACCGGGCGGCCGAGCGTCAGCGTGCCGGTCTTGTCGAAGGCCACGGTGTCGACGCGGTGCGCGATTTCGAGTGCGCGCGCGTCCTTGATCAGGATGCCGTGCTTCGCCGCCACGCCGGTACCGGCCATCACCGCGACCGGCGTTGCCAGGCCCAGCGCACAAGGACAGGCGATGACCAGCACCGCCACCGCGTAGATCATGGCCGTCTCGATGCCCGCGCCCGCCAGCAGCCAACCCGCCAGCGTGACGAGCGCAATCACCAGCACCACCGGCACGAACACGGCCGCGACCTTGTCCACCAGCCGCTGGATCGGCGCCTTGGCGGCCTGCGCGTCCTCGACCAGCCGGATGATGCGCGCGAGCACGCTCTCGGCGCCGACCGCGCTCACCTCGATGACCATGCGGCCGTCGCCGTTCACCGCACCGCCCGTCAGCGCGTCGCCGGGGCCCTTGGGCACCGGCAGCGGTTCGCCCGTGAGCATCGACTCGTCGACCTCGGACTGCCCTTCGATCACGCGCGCGTCGGCCGGCACGCGTTCGCCGGGCCGCACCACCAGGTGGTCGCCGACCATCACTTCGGCCAGCGGCACATCGCTTTCCTTGCCGCGCGCGCCGACCAGGTGGGCTACCTCGGGCCGCAGCTGCTGCAGCGCGCGAATGGCCGACGTGGCCTGCCGCTTGGCGCGCGCCTCGAGCCACTTGCCCAGCAGCACCAGCGTGATCACCACGGCCGAGGCCTCGAAATAGAGATGCGGCATTTCGCCGTGGCCGGCATGCTCGCCGGTGGCCGCGCGCCACCACAGCCAGAGCGACAGGCCGAAGGCCGCGCTGGTGCCCAGCGCCACCAGCAGGTCCATGTTGCCGGTGCGCGCCTTGGCCGCATGCCAGCCCGCGCGGTAGAACCGTGCGCCGAGCCAGAACTGCACCGGCGTTGCGAGCAGCAGCTGCACCCAGGGCGGCAGCATCCAGTCTTGCCCGAACGGGCTGCCGATCATCGGCGCCATCAGCGGAATCGACAGCAGCAGGCCGACGGCCACCGGACCGAAGCCGTGCCACGGCGACAGCGCCGCCGCCTCTTCGGCCGCGCTGCTCGCCGCGCGCGGCTCGTAGCCGGCCGCGCGCACGGCACGGCGCACGCGCACGTCGATGTCGTCGCCGGGCGCGGCCACGATGCGCGCCGATTCGGTCGCAAGGTTCACGCTGACGTCTTGCACGCCGGGTACGTTCTTGAGCGCGCGCTCGACGCGCATCACGCACGAGGCGCAGGTCATGCCGCCGACCGAGAGGTCGAGCGTGGTCTGGGGTTGCAGCTTCAGGTTTTCCATGTGCCAAGGCTAAAGCCTCACACCATGTGAAGGTCAAGCGGAGATTTTCAGTGCCCCTTCGCTGGACATTGACATCGTGAGAGGGTTCAAACTTGCGGCTTCTTCCCCTTCACTCCCCTCATTTCAACAGGAGCAAACACGATGAGCCAGAAATTCCAGGTCACGGGCATGAGCTGCGGCCATTGCGTGAACGCGGTGCAGAACGCCGTGCAGACGGTCGATCCCGAAGCGCAGGTCACGGTCGACCTTGCCACCGGCCATGTCGACGTGCTGAGCGAGCAGCCGCGCAAGGACATCGTGGCGGCGATCGAAAACGCGGGCTACGCCGTCCAATGACCGGCCACGTCGCCATCGGCGAAGCGGCGCAGCGCTCCGGCGTGTCGGCCCGCATGGTCCGGCATTACGAAGGGCTGGGCCTGCTGCCGGCGGTGGCGCGCACCGAGAGCGGCTATCGCCAGTACGACGACGCCGACATCCACACGCTGCGCTTCATCAAGCGCTCGCGCGACCTCGGTTTCTCGATGGAGGAAATCGCGGAGCTGGTGGGGCTGTGGCACAACCGCCGCCGCGCCAGCTCGAGCGTGAAGCGCATCGCCGAAAAGCACCTGGGTGAACTGGAGCAGCGCATTGCCGACATGCAGTCGATGCGCAACACGCTGGCCCACCTGGTGCACTGCTGCCACGGCGACGCCCGCCCGGATTGCCCGATCCTGGACGATCTGGCGAACTAGGCACGCCCCCAGGCTTCGCGCACTTCGTGTCGCTGCGCCAACCCCCTCGCCGGGGGCAACACCGGTGGCCCGGCAAAGCCGGTTCCACGGTGTTCCCGGAAAAGCCCGTTCAGGCGCCGCGCACCAGCGACAGCACCTTGCCCGCATCCAGCGTGCGGGCCTTCTCCTGAATGGCCGGCAGGTACTGCGTCTGCAGGCCCTGCCCTTCCTTCACCACGCCCGAGAACGCGTCTTTCAGCATCTGCGTCGAGAGCGTGCGGCCGCCAGCGTAGTAGCGCTTGGCCACATGGCCCAGCGCGTAGGCGCGGCAAAGCTCATGCCCGAACTCACGGCCTGGTTGCCCAGCCCGCGCAGCAGGCCGCCGCCGACCTTGCCCAGCAAGCCGCCGAGCAGCTTGCGCCCGGCCTGCTCCAGGTACTGCGAGGTCAGGCCCACGCCGACCGTGGCCAGAAAATCCTTGATGTGGCCCGAATCGAGCTGGTAGCCGTGCGCCTGGCCGATGCGATACACCAGCTTCATCTGCAGCGGAATGATCGCCATGGTCGAGAGCGTTTCGGGCAGCAGCTCGAGCGCGCCGTTGAGGATGGCGGCGTTGAGGATCGACTTGTCGAGCTCGGCGCTGTCCGGTGAAGCCGGCGCCGCGGCCACCGCCGTCCCGGCAGCGGTTGCCACGCCGACGGCTGCCGCCACGGGCACCGCCGCGATTTCTTCCGCCCGCTGCGAAAAACCGGCCGCCGACGCGTCCAGCCCCAGCGACGTGCGCACGTCCGCCAGGAACATGCGCTCGGGCTCCGACTGCGTGCCGTCGGCATCGCACACGCACACCGCCATCTCGTAGGCGAGCTGGCGCGACTCCGTGCTTTTCAGTTCCCCCGCCACCGACGCCAGCGAGACCCGCTTCATCAGCACGTCCTGGTAGAGCGTCGGCAGGTTCAGGCCGTCGCTCTGCGACAGGCCCTCGGCGATCCGCTTGATCTCGGCGCGTTCGCGTTCGTGCTTTTCGCCGTCCACGAAGGCAGCCAGAAGGCTCAGGGTCACGATGGCCTGTGTTTCAGAAGGTGTCATGTTCGAAATCTTGTAGGTTGAAGAAAAAAAGCCGGGTCGCCCGCGGCCTCGAAGCGTTCCTGCACGTTCTCCCCGCAAAACTTGGACAACTCTGTGGGTAACGTTGGAGCTTCTCTGTAGGGCCGTTGCAAGTCCTTGATTTACAAGAGAAATATACAGACTGCCTATTTTTGAGCAATGAATTTCCCTGCCCGAAAAACGTCTTTGGCAGATTTCCAGGGGGGTGTCAAAGGACAACTCTGGGGACAGTTTTTGCAAAAGCCATGGGTTATCCACAGCGCCGGCGGGTTACCCAATGTTGTTCATTTGCCGGGTACATCCGCAAAGCGCGGCTGCGCACAGTGACACGGGCATGACAAGTCGTTGTCGCATAACGAAAAAACAGGCATGTCCACAGAGGAGGGCAACCCTTATCTACTACTACTAATTTGAATAAGAAGAATAAGAAGACAGAAGAGGCAAACGCCGCGCCCGAAAAAAAGCGAAAGGCCGCGCCGGCCCCGGCGCCTTGGTCGAAAACCGGTCCTTGCGCCGCCGCGCCCCTCGCTAACATCCGCGGATGAGCTTCAAACCCCGGATCCTGATTGCCGAAGACGAATCGGGCATCGCCGACACGCTGCAGTACGTCCTGAAGAGCGACGGATTCACCCCCATCTGGTGCCCGACGGCCGAAGAAGCGATTGCGCAGTTCGCGCAGGAACCGCCCGCGCTGGCGATCCTGGACATCGGATTGCCCGACCTGAACGGTTTCGAGCTCTTCAAACGCCTGCAGGCGCTCAACCAGTCGATGGGGGGCCCGGAGGTGCCGATGGTGTTCTTGACGGCCCGCAGCGACGAAATAGACCGCGTGGTGGGCCTGGAACTCGGTGCCGACGACTACATTGCCAAGCCGTTTTCGCCGCGCGAGCTGGTTGCTCGCGTGCGAACGATCCTGCGGCGCAGCGCCAGAAACGCGCCAGGAAGCCCGGGAACGCCGCCGACACAAAACCATGGGGTACCCCATCAAATCGCGCCCGCGCCGCATCCTGCGGCGCCGCAGACCCCTGCAATGCCCTTCTCGCTCGACAACGAGCGGATGCAGATCCGCTATTACGGACGGCTGCTTGAACTCTCGCGCTACGAATACGGCCTGCTTCGCCTGCTCGTGCAGCGCCCGGGGCGCGTGTTCACGCGCGACGAATTGCTCGAACTGGTCTGGGACGACGCCAGCGACAGCTTCGACCGCACGGTCGACGCGCACATCAAGACCCTGCGCGCCAAGCTCAAGGCGGTGGCGCCCGATGTGGAGCCGATCCGCACGCTGCGCGGCACCGGCTACGCATTGAACGAAGAATTGCCAGCCAAGGCGTCGTGACCAGGCGCACGCGGATCTTCATCGGCATCCTGCTGATCTACACGGCGGGCATCGCCTTCCTGCTGTACCGCGTCGTTTCGGACATCGACCCGCGTTACCGCGAGTCGGCGGAGGAATCGCTGGTCGAGACCTCGCAACTGCTGGCCAGCCTGGTCGAGCAGGACGTGATCGCCGGCGCCATCAACACCGCGCGGCTGGAGCCGCTGTTCCGCACCGCCTACGCGCGCGAGTTCTCGGCGCAGATCTACAACCTGCACAAGAGCCAGGTCGAGCTGCGCGTGTACGTGACCGACCGCAACGGCCGCGTCATGTTCGATTCGCTCGGCAGGCACCTGGGCGCCGACTATTCGCAGTGGATGGACGTGAGCCGCACGCTCGCCGGCCTGTACGGCGCGCGCACCTCGCGCGACGTCGACGGCGACCCGCGCACCTCGGTCATGTACGTGGGCGCGCCGATCCGCTGGAACAACGAAATCGTCGGCATGGTCAGCGTGGGCAAGCCGGTGCAGAGCTTCGGCCAGTTCGTGGAAGACGCGCGGGCCCGCACGCTGTGGGTCGGCGTGGGCTCGGGCCTGGCGCTGTTGCTGCTGGCCCTGATCGTGTCGGTGTGGCTGGTGCGGCCCTTCGGGCTGATTTCGGACTACTGGAACTGGGTGCGCGCGCAGCGCAGCCTGAGCCTTGCGCGCATGGTGCGGCGCGCCATCGACGGCGTGCGCAGCGGCTTCAGCGAAATGCGCGATGCATTGACCGGACGCAACTACGTGGCCGACTACGTGCAGACCTTCACGCACGAAGTGAAGAGCCCGCTCTCGGCCATTCGCGGCGCGGCCGAGCTGCTGCAGGAACCGTCGATGCCGCACGTCGAGCGTGAACGTTTCCTGAAAAACATCGAACGCGAAACCCAGCGCATCCAGGAAATCGTCGACCGCATGATGGAGCTCACCGCACTCGAAACGCGGCGTGCGCTGGACCGCACCGAACCGGTGGCGCTGGCTTCGCTGATCGACGACATCGCCCTCAGCGCGCAACCCGCGGCGGCCAAGCGCAACATCAGGCTGCTGGTGAACATCCGCACCGAAGCCAGCACCGAAGGCGACCCGTTCCTGCTGCGCCGCGCGATCAGCAACCTGCTCGACAACGCCCTGGATTTTTCACCGCGCGACAGCGAGATATTGATCACGCTGGAAACCACGTCGAAGCTGGCGCGCGTGAGCGTGCGCGACCACGGCCCGGGCATACCGGAGTACGCGCAGGAAAAAGTTTTCCAGAAGTTCTATTCGCTGGCCCGGCCGCACAGCCAGAAGAAAAGCACGGGGCTGGGGCTGGCCTCGTGAAGGAGATCGCGGCATTGCACCGCGGTCGCATCGAGCTGGGCAACGCGGCGCGCGGCGGCGCGGTGGCGACGCTCACGCTGCCGTTGCTGTCGTCACATCACGGACGCAATCACTGACTCGTGAGCGCGCCGTAGGCGCTGCGGGTTTCGGGGCTCACCGCGTCGAGCAGCTGTTCATACGAGGTCTGGTGCCGCGCGAGCATGCGCGCCGACGCCACGGTCTTCGACTTGCAATACCAGTGGCAGCTGTGCTGCATCAAAAACAGCTCGGCGGACATGGTGAACGCCTTCGACTTCGGCGTGCGGTTCGACTCGTTGCGCATCACGCCGGCAATGCCGCGCGCGTGGATCAGCAGGACCTGGCGAAAGTCGAAACTCGCACCCGGAAAAATGCTGGTCGCCAGCGGCAGCGCGATGGGCAATTTGCTCACGCGCGTCACCGGCTCGGGCAGGCGCGCGAACTCGGCGGCGAAGCTGTCGAACTGGCCGGAGAGTTTTTCCTCGGTGGAGTCGAGCAGGCTCCAGATCTGCTGGCGGCGCTCGGCATCGTCTTCGCCCAGGCAGCGCAGGTAGCCCGACGTGAGGCTCTCCATGAGCTTCTCGATCTGGTAGCGGCCGAGGTGGCTGCCCAGCAGTGCGATGCGCTGTCGCTGGTCTCTGGACTTGAGGATGTAGAAGCCGGCGGCAATGAGCGCCACCAGAGTAAGAATTTCCATGGATGCGTGGGGAAGAAAAGAAAAAGGCGGGAAGCAGCACCGAGTGTAGGCACCGCCATCCCGCCGTGTTTTTCGGGCTTGCGCGTCAGCGGAAGAAGTCCAGGATCTTGTTGCGCTCTTCGGGCGGCGGCGGTGCGCCGATGGGCGCGCCCGTGAGTTCTTCCGCGGGCGGCGGCGGCGTGTCGGTGCTGTCCAGGCCCAGGCTCGCCACGTTGTGGCCCGGCGTGAAGTCGTCGAAGTACAGCTCGCCGTCGATGCGCGCCACGCCCGGCGGCTCGGCCGGCTGCGTCACGGGCACGCCTTGCAGCGCGGTCTGCATGTAGCCGGTCCAGATCGGCAGGCTCAGGCTGCCGCCGGTTTCGCCGCGCACGCCGAGCTGGCGCGGCGTGTCGTAGCCGACCCAGGCCACGCCGACCATGGTCGGCTGGAAGCCCGCGAACCAGGTGTCGAAGGAGTCGTTGGTGGTGCCGGTCTTGCCGTAGAGGTCGTCGCGCTTCAGTGCCTGGTAGGCCTTGAAGCCGGTGCCGTTGCGCACCACGCTCTGCAGCAGCGAACTCATGATGAAGGCGTTGCGCTGCGGGATGGCGCGGCGCGATTCGTCGAGCACGGGCGGCTCGGTTTCCATCAGGACCTTGTCTTTCATGTCGGTCACGCGCGTCACCAGGTACGGGTTGACGCGGTAGCCGCCGTTGGCGAACACCGAGTAGCCCACCGCCATCTGCATCGGCGTGACCGAGCCGGCGCCCAGGCCCATCGGCAGGTTGGCGGGCTGCTTGTCCTTGTCGAAGCCGAACTTGGTGACCCAGTCTTGCGCGTACGGCGCGCCGATCGACTGCAGCACGCGCAGCGTCACCAGGTTCTTCGACTTCATGAGCGCGGTGCGCAGCGGCATCGGGCCTTCGTAGGTGCCTTCGAAGTTCTTCGGCTCCCAGGGCTGGCCGCCGTTTTCGGAAGGGTCGAAGTGCAGCGGCGCATCGTTCACGATGGTCGAGGGCGCGAAGCCTTTTTCCAGCGCGGCCGAATAGATGAAGGGCTTGAAGCTCGAGCCCGGCTGGCGCCAGGCCTGCGTCACGTGGTTGAACTTGTTCTTGCCGAAATCGAAACCGCCGACCAGCGCCTTGATGGCGCCGGTGCGCGGGTCCATGCCGACGAAGGCCGCTTCGACCTCGGGCAGCTGCGTGATCTCCCAGGTGTTCTTGGGCGTCCGCGCCACGCGGATCACCGCGCCGCGGCGGATCTTGATGTTCGGCGGTGCCTTGGCGGCCAGGCCCGACTGCGCGGGCTTCAGCCCTTCGCCGGTGATCTGGATGGTTTCGCCGTTGGCGCGCACGGCGCTGATTTCCTTCGGGTTGGCATCGAGCACCACGGCCGCGATCACGTCGCCGTTGTCGGGGTGTTCGGCCAGCGCGTCGTCCACGGCCTCGTCGACTTCCTTCTGATCGGTCGGCAGGTCGACGAACTTCTCGGGGCCGCGATAGGCCTGGCGGCGCTCGTAGTCCATGATGCCCTTGCGCAGCGACTTGTAGGCCGCCGCCTGGTCGGCCGCGACCAGCGAGGTGTAGACCTTCAGGCCGCTGGTGTAGATGCTGTCGCCGTATTGCGCGTACATCATCTGGCGCACGGTTTCGGCCACGTACTCGGCATGCAGGCGGTTCGGGTCGGCGGCATCGCGCAGGTGCAGCTCTTCCTTCTTCGCAGCGGCCGCCTGGTCGGCGGTGATGAAGCCGGTTTCCTGCATGCGGTCGATCACGTAGAGCTGCCGTGCCCGCGCGCGGCGCGGGTTGGCCACGGGGTTGTTCGCGCCCGGCGCCTTGGGCAGGCCGGCCAGCATCGCGGCTTCGGCGATGGTCACGTTCTGCAGCGGCTTGCCGAAGTAGGTTTCGGCGGCGGCGGCAAAACCGTAGGCCCGGTTGCCCAGGTAGATCTGGTTCAGGTAGATCTCCAGGATCTGGTCCTTGGTGAGCTGCTGCTCGAGCCGCAGCGCCAGCAAAATTTCGGAGGTCTTGCGGCTCAGCGTGCGCTCCGACGTGAGGTACACGTTGCGCGCCACCTGCATCGTGATGGTCGAGGCGCCCTGCTTGCGCCCGCCCTTCAGGCTGGCCACGGCCGCGCGCACAAAGCCCTTGTAGTCGACACCGCCGTGGTCGTAGAAGCGCGCGTCTTCCACGGCCAGCACCGCGTCTTTCATGACCTTCGGAATGTTGGCGAAGGGCGTGAGGTTGCGGCGCTCTTCACCGAACTCGCCAATCATCTGGCCTTCGGCCGAATACACGCGCAGCGGCAGCTTGGGGCGGTAGTCGGCCAGCGCCGACACGTCGGGCAGCTTCGGGTAGATGGCGACCACGGCCACGATGGCGGCAACCAGCACCACCAGCGCGCCGGAGCCCACCGCAATGCCGCCCCACGTGGCGACGCGCTTCCAGCGGCGGTTCGGATCGGCCGGCCTCGCGCCGTCGTCGTTGGGTGGGGTGCTTGAGCGTTTGAACATAGGAATTGACTGGCTAGCGAAAAGATTGGAGCCGCCGCGCGCTGCCGTGTTCCGGCAACGGGAGATCGGGTGCGCCGCGCTGCGCGGCCTGCAGCGCGCAGTGCATGGCGTCGAAGTACTTGTCGTGGTCGTAGGCGATCAGCAACAGATCCACGCCGGCGCCGAGGGCGCGGACAGTGGCGTCGCAAAGACCGCGGTTGTAGGCCGCGCCCATCGTGAGGTCGTCTGTGACGAGCAGGCCCTGGTAGCCCCACTCGCCCCGAATCACACGCTGCACGATTTTGCGTGAGAAAGAGACCGGATGTTCCGCGTCGAGTTCCGCAAGGATCACATGGCCCAGCATGATGGCTGCGTCAGATTGTTTCGACACTTCTTGAAATGGTTTCCAGTCATGTGTTGCAAGCCGGGCGCCGGTGTATGCAGCACGGCGGCGAAATGATGCGTGTCCTCGGTCACGCCGGCCAGGCCGGGAAAGTGCTTGAGCGTGCCGCGCACGCCAGCAGATTCAAGGCCTCGCTCGTAAGCGAGCGCCACCTGCGCGGTGACGGCGGGGTCGGCCGAGATGGCGCGTTCGTCGATGCGGGTGTGAAAGTCCCAGCGGCCCGGCGCGCGGCCGGGGCGCAAGTCGACCACGGGGCTGAAATTGAGCGTGATGCCCAGGGCCGCAAGCGCTCTGCCCTGTTGCGCGCCATAGGCGCGGGCGCGTTGCGACAGTTCCTGGTCGGGCACGTCGGCATCGAGCAAGGTGGCGAGCGCGGGCTGGCGTTCGACCAGCGGCGAGAGCCGCGAGACCGCGCCGCCTTCCTGGTCGGTCGCGACCACGAGCGGCGGCAGGCCGGCTTCGCGGCGCAGCGCCTGCAGGCCTGCGATTTCGTCGCGCAGCGCGGCGGCGGTGCGGCCTTTCACATTACGGCCGGTCACGAAAATGCCGCCGATCAGGCCCTTGCGCACCAGGTCACGCAACTGTGCCGCGTCGTCGTAGCCGACGATGAAGCGCGCGCCGAGTGCCTGCGCCACGGGGCCCGACGCGGCTTCGACATCGGCCCGGTGCTGGCGCGAAGCGGCCTCGTTGCACAGCGCCGTGAGCAACGAAGCGAACGCCAGCCCCAGCGCCACCGGCCGCAGCCTGCCGCGCGCCAGCCGCCATGCAACGGCAATGCCGAAAGCCGATGCCCCCAGCAGCACGGGCAGCTCCCATGCGCGCATGAAAAGCAGGTGCGGGTCTTTCAGGTGCCAGGCCCAGAACCACAGCGCGGCCAGGGCGAGCCAGCCCAGCGCGGTGGCAATGGCCCGCAACGTTGTCATGCGGCCGTCGCCGTGCCCGTGGCGGCCACCGGTGCGGCGTCGGTGCGGCGCGACAGCGCATACCAGTCGACCTTGCGCGTGACGAGCATCAGCGTGGCCAGCATGCCGAAGATCAGCAGCGCGCCCAGCAGCAGCGCATTGCTTTCGGAAGCCAGCAGCCCGTAGAGCGCGCCGTACAGCAGCGCGACGAAGCCGCCGAACGACGCCCCGCGCCGCCAGCCACCCAGCACCGCGCTGAAGTACACGGCGAGCAGGCCGACGCTGGCCGTGGCGGCACCCGCATACGCCATCCAGAACGCGAACTTTTCCGACAGCGCCAGCAGCAGCAGGAAGAACAGCGCAATCGACAGGCCCACCAGCCCGTACTGGATCGGGTGCAGGCGCAGCTTGCGGAACAGCTCGAACATGAAGGCCGCCATCAGCACCAGGCCGATGAAGAGTGCGCCGTACTTGCCGGCGCGCGTGCTCATCGAATAGACGTTGATCGGCTGCGCGAGCGACACGTCGAAGGTCTGCAGCGCGCCGACGTTGCGGCGCGAGGTGGGCGCCGCCCCGTCGGCGGCGTTGCCGCCGCGCCCCGACAAGCCGGCGCGCACCTGCTCGCGCGCGAGGTCACGAGCGAGGACACGCGCCAGTGCGCGTCGAAGCCCTGCGGCGTCACGCTGCGCTCGGCCGCCAGAAAGCGGCCGCCGAAGCTGGGGTGCGCCCAGGGCGAGCGCAGGTGCGCGGTCGTTTCCTCGGCAATGGGCGCGATGGCCAGCGTGTCCTGCCCGACGAGGCCGAGCTTCATGTCGAACGCGACCGGCGCATTGGCTTGCCATGCGCTCAGCGCGGCGCCGGTGAGCGGCGCGTGGATGCCGTCGGCGAACCAGGCGTCGTCGGCGATGCCCGGCACACGCTGCTTGAAGCGCAGCGCCTCGCCGCTCATGGTCATCGCGGGCGAGCCGTCGAGGCCGCGCAGGTCGCTCACGTTGAAGGCGATGAACGGCACCTTGAATTCGATCTTCGAATCGGTCTCGCTGTGCGGCACGGCTTTCGCGTCGAACGCGGCGAAGCCGCCGGTGAGCGCGGCGTTCAGCGTGTAGAACGGGATCTTGAAGATGCCGCGATAGCGCTCCTGCGGCGCCATCGTGCCTTCGATGTGCAGCTTGTCGGGGAACACCACGTGGGCCAGTTCCTTGCTGCGCGGCTCCTGGCCGATGACCTTGCCCTGCGCGTCGCGCAGCGGCTCCATCCAGCGTTCGACATACGGCACCAGCAGCAGCGGGCCGACCATGGTCTGCGGGCCGGCGTAGGTGGCGGCCAGCTCGTCGGCCGCTTCGCGCTGGCTCTGTCCGCGTGCGCGGTTGATCGAATCGATCTCGGCGAGCGGAATGCACAGCAGCAACAACAGAAAGAACAGGCCGGCCACCTTGGCCAGTACCGAACTCTGCAGGGCCTTCAACAACTGAAGCATGTTTTTTTCTCCTCGTCTGTAGCGAAGCCGCGATGCTCTTCGCGCGACCCGAAGGTTGTATGAAGCGGTCCGGCGTTCGACTTCACACAGACTTCACACAGCGGCGTATCGGTGTCTTTCGACTTCAAGGAGGCTTCCAACTGGCTTCTCGCGCGGTGTCGACATTCAGGTCCATGCAAGTTCGCACTGACAAGGACACCGCCATGAACGCCTCCACCACTCCACGCCCGGGCCGCTGGCTCTGGCTCGCCACCGTGAGCCTGGCGACCGCGGGCTTCGTCGCATTGGGCGTGCGCCCGCTGCATGCGCAGGAAATGCCCGCCGGCCCGCGCCTGAAGACCGAGAGCCCGTACTTCTTCGTCAAGAGCGACGACCCCTCGGTCGACCGGCTGCCGCTCAAGGGCACCGAGGTGGCCGTGAAGATTTCGGGCGTGATCGCCGACGTGACGGTCACGCAGACGTATCGCAACGAGGGCCAGCGCGCCATCGAGGCGAAGTATGTTTTTCCGGGCTCGACCAAGGCGGCGGTGAGCGGCCTCAACGTGCGGTTGGCCGACCGGCTCATCACCGCGCAGATCCGCGAGAAGCAGCAGGCGCAGATCGAATACGACACCGCCAAGAAAGAAGGCAAGACCGCCGCGCTGCTCGAGCAGCACCTGCCCAACGTGTTCCAGATGAACGTCGCCAACATCATGCCGGGCGAGACGTGAAGGTGGAGCTGCGCTACACCGAGCTGCTGGTGCCGCAGTCGGGCAACTACGAGTTCGTGTTCCCGACCGTGGTGGGCCCGCGCTACAACAGCCCGCAGTCCGCCAACGCGCAAGCCCAATGGGTGGCGCAGCCCACGCTGGCCGCGGGCGTGGCACCCGGCACCAGCTTCAAGCTCAAGGCCACCATCGACACGCCGATGGGCCTGAAGGAAATCCGCTCGACCACGCACACCATCGACGTGAAGAAGAGCGACGAAGACCAGCACGCCGACATCGTGCTCACGGCCGACGGCCGCCCGCTGGACAACCGCGACTTCGTGCTCGACTACCGCCTGGCCGGTGAAAAGATCGAGTCGGGCCTGATGCTCTACAAGGGCCAGGGAGAGAACGCCGAGAACTTCTTCCTCGCCATGGTCGAGCCCCCGAAGGCCGTGGCCGCCAGCGCGATTTCGCCGCGCGACTACATCTTCGTGGTCGACATCTCGGGCTCGATGCACGGCTTTCCGCTCGACACCGCGAAGACGGTGCTCGAGCGCCTGATCGGCGGCCTGCGCCCGAGCGACACCTTCAACGTGCTGCTGTTCTCGGGCAGCAACAAGATGCTGTCGCCCCGGTCGGTGCCGGCCACGCGCGCCAACATCCAGCAGGCGCTGGCCACCATCCAGAACTACAGCGGCAGCGGCAGCACCGAACTCATTCCGGCGCTCAAGCGCGTGTACGCCGAGCCGAAGGAAGAGAACGTGTCGCGCACCGTGGTGGTGGTGACCGACGGCTACGTGACGGTGGAGCGCGAGGCTTTCGATCTGGTGCGCAACAACCTGTCGAAGGCCAATGTGTTCGCCTTCGGCATCGGCTCGTCGGTGAACCGCAGCCTGATGGAAGGCATTGCGCGCGCCGGCATGGGCGAGCCCTTCATCATCACCGACCCGATCCAGGCGCCCGAGCAGGCCGCGCGCTTTCGCCGCATGGTGGAGTCGCCGGTGCTCACGAACGTGAAGGCCACCTTCGGCGGGCTCGACGTGTACGACGTGGAACCACAGGCGCTGCCCGACGTGCTGGGCGAACGCCCGGTGATCGTGTTCGGCAAGTGGCGCGGCGAAGCGAAAGGCCGCGTGATCATCGAGGGCCGCAGCGCCAGCGGCCCCTATCGCCAGGAAGTGCGCATCGACGATCGCACCCGCCAGGACACGGCCGCGCTGCGCACGCTGTGGGCACGCCACCGCATCCAGAGCCTGAGCGACCAGGAAACGCTGGAGGGCACCACCGCCTTCAAGGAACGCATCACCGAGCTGGGCCTGAAGTACAGCCTGCTCACCCAGTACACGAGCTTCATTGCCGTCGACAAGGTGGTGCGCAACGTGGCGCCGCAGAACAGCGTGGACGTGAACCAGCCGCTGCCCCTGCCGCAAGGCGTGAGCGAGCTGGCGCTCGGCGCCGAGGTGCCCAGCACGCCCGAACCCGAATCGCTGGGCGCCATCGCCGTCGTGCTGTCGATGCTGGCCATGCTGCGCCGCCGCGCGCGCCGCAACGACGCGCGCCGTTTCACCGCCTGAACCCGAAGAAAGAAAAGAATGTCTCTGGCAGCACTCGCCCATCGCCATCCGCGCATCGTGGACTGGGGCATCCACATCGACCGCACGCCGGCCGCCGGCTGGCTCGGCCTGCAGTTCGTCGCGCTGATGCCGACCTGGGTCTGGATGGTCCAGCGCATGCGCGACGGCTCCGACGATCCGATGGGCCTGCTGGCGCTGGTCGCCCTGGCCGCGCTCACATGGAGCCGCCGGCGCGAGCTGCGCGCCTCGCCCCGGCTGGGCTGGCTCGCGCTGGCGGGTGCCGGCACCGTGCTCGCGACCTTGCTGCGCACGGGGCTCGGCTTCCTGCCCGCGCTGCCGCCGCTGGCCGCCGGCCTGGTGGCCGTGCTGGCGCTGGCCTGCGGGCTGCTGGCTTCCTGCCGCGCCGCGTGGCCACCTTGCCGGTGGCCGGGCTCGCGGTGCTGGCGTTGCCGCTGCTGTCGTCGCTGCAGTTCTATGCCGGTTATCCGCTGCGCGTGGTCACGGCCGAGGCCAGCCGCTGGCTGCTCGCGCCGGGCTTCGACGTGGCGCGCGAGGGCACCAGCCTGATGGTCGACGGCCGCCTCGTGATCGTCGACGCGCCCTGCTCCGGCGTGCAGATGGTCTGGCTGGGCTACTTCACGGCCTGCGCCGTCGCGCTGTGGGCGCGCCGCAGCGACCGGGCCTTTTTGCGCCGCCTGCCGATGGTCGGCCTGCTGGTGCTGGCCGGGAACATCGTGCGCAACAGCGTGCTGATCGCTTTCGAGGGCGCCGGCCACCCGCTGGCGGCCTGGGCGCACAACGCGCTGGGCCTGGTGGTGCTGGCCGTGGTGTGCGCGGCCATCGCCCGTCTCATGGTGCCGGAGCGCGTCGCGCCCGAACCCGCCGAACAACCCATTCCGGGCCTGATCACCACGCAAGGAGGCCGCCATGTCGACACCGTTCTTTGAACGCTGGTTCGCGAACCATTTCATCAACCGCATCGGCCACAAGTCGGCGTTCGCGCTGGCGATGCTGCTGTGCATGTTCTGGTCGGCCGGCGCCGCGCTGCGCGCGCCTTCCGACACCGCGGCCATGGCCTCGGCCGTGTCGCACGAATGGCCCAGCCAGTGGGACGGCATGCCGCTGCGCCCGCTGGCGCTGAGCGAAGTGGAGCAGCGCTTTGCCGACAACTTTCCGGGCGCCATCGGCCGCATGACCGACGGCACGCAGACGCTGGTGATGCGCGAGGTGAAGCAGCCCACGCGCATGCTGCACCCGGCGGTGGACTGCTACCGCGCGCTGGGCTATCGCATCGAGCAGGCGCGGCTGGAACATGACGCGCAGGAGCGTTTGTGGCGCTGTTTTGTTGCGCAACGGCACGGTGCGCAAAAAATCCGTGTTTGCGAGCGCATCGTCGACGCCCGGGGCACGGCTTTCACAGACACTTCAAGCTGGTACTGGGCAGCCGCCAGCGGCCAGTCGCATGGGCCGTGGCAAGCTGTCACCGTGGCAAGACCGATCTGAGAAACGAGCCTGTGAAGAAGACCCTGCGAATTGTGCTTTTCAGCCTGATGGCCCTTGTCATCACGGCATGTGTTGCTATCTTTTTGATAGTCAAGCTGGCGCTTGCGCCGGCGGCCGGCGAATGGAGCACCACGGTGAAGGCCGGCCCGCTGAATTTCGAGATCGGTGTGCCCACGGCGGTGCGCGTGGCCACTTCGCCATGGTTTGCGCCGTACCTGAACGGCCGTTCGCTCGACACCCGCTTCGGCACCGTGCGTTTCGCGTGGAAACCGGCCGGCGACTTGCTCGAGATGCAATGCGCCCCCTGCAGCGCCGAGGTGCCGGCGCTCGGCACCCAGCCGATCCGGGTCGAACGCCTGGTCGCCACCGTGAAGCGCGACGGCAACACCCTCAACGGTACTTTCGAGGCCACGCCCGACAACGCCGACGCGACCCGGCTGCAAGGCCATTGGGAAGGCAAGCTCGCGCCCAGGAATCTGCAGCTCAGCGCCAACGTGCAGGACGCGCCCATCGCCCGTTGGTACGCGGTGCTGGTGCCCACGCTGCCTGAGTTGCGCGGCGCGCGCATCGGCGGCACGCTGGCGCTGCACGGCCAACTGCTGTTGCCCGAGGCCACCTTCGCGGTGCAGCCGACCATCAGCCAGTTCACGGTCGAGGGGCTGGGCACCGAGGCCATGCTCAATGCGCGCACCAGCTGCGGCCCGTCGGCCAGGCTCACCAACGACAGCTGGCTGGCGCGCGCAGTGGTCGCGGCCGAAGACCAGCGCTTCTTCACGCACGCCGGCTACGACCTGACCGAAATCCTCGCGTCGATCGACAACAACCAGAAGCCCGGCCAGGTCCGCGCGGCGGCAGCACGCTCACGCAGCAGCTGGCCAAGCTGCTGGTGACGGGCAGCGACCGCACGGCCGAACGCAAGCTGCGCGAGATGCTCTACGCCGTCGAAATGGAGCAGACGCTGGGCAAGGCCCGCATCCTGCAGCTGTACCTGGACAACGCGCCCTGGGGCGGCACCATCTGCGGCGCCGAGGCCGCGGCGCGGCGCTACTTCAAGCGCAGCGCGCGCACGCTGGAACCCGCGCAGGCCGTGTGGCTCGCGGCCATGCTGCACAAGCCGCAGGCCGTGCTCGAACAATGGCGGCGCGACGGCCACATCGACGCCGACCGCACCAAGTGGGTCGCCGAAAGCATCCGCGGCATTTCCCGGGCCCAGCGCGAAGCGCTGCTCAAGGGCGTGGCCGCGGCCAAATTCACGGCGCCCGAAGCCATGCAATGAAGCTCATGCACACGATCACAGAGACCGACATCGAAGCCATCGAGCGCGCCACGGTCGCGGCGGTTTCGCCCGACCTGACCGAAGAGCTCGACGGCTGGCTGCTGCCTTTTGCCGAAGGCACCGTCAAGCGCGCCAAGTCCGCCGTGCCGCTGCATCGCGCCGCGGTCGACCCCGGCACCATCGACCGCATCGAGGACCGCTGCGACAGCCGCCAGGTGGTGCCCGTGCTGCGGCTGGCCGACGCGGACTGCTTCGACAGCCTGCGCGCGGAACTGGAGCGGCGGCACTACGTGGGCGACAGCCCGACGCTGGTGCAGGTCGGCTCGACCCCGCGCATGCTGCGGGTGGCCGAGGGCGGCGGCGCGCCGGCCGATGTCGACACCACGCCCGACGACGCCTGGGCCGGGCTGTTCCTCGGCGAAGGCTTCGACCCGGTGGACGGCGCGCACCGCGTGCGCACGCTGGCCCGCGCCAAGGGCACGCTGTTTGCCAGCGTGCGCGAAGGCGGGCGCACCGTGGCGGCCGGCGCAATGGCGTTCGGCCATGGCTGGTGCAGCGTGCACGGCATGCGGACCGACCTGGCGCAGCGCGGCCGTGGGCTTGCGGGGCGCGTGCTGGCGGGGCTGGCGCAGGCGGCCATGTCGCGCGGCTTCGAGCGGGTGTTCCTGCAGGTCGATGCGGCCAATCCGCCGGCGCTCGCGCTGTACCGGCGCGCGGGTTTCGAGACCCACTGGCAATACCGCTACTGGCAGCGCCAGCAGTGGCCGCGCTGAGCGGCTCGCAGGCGCCAAGAGGTCAACAAGATCGAGGCTAGGGCGCCGGCGGCGCGTCGAAGCCGAAGCGCACGTCCCGCAGCGCCTTGTCGACCAGGTCGATGGGGCTGTCGACATCGGGCGTGACCTGCAGGATGCCGCCCAGCCGCTGGTCGATCAGCAGAATCGCCAGCCCGTGCACGTAGCCCCAAGCGGCCGTGATCCGCATCGCCTCGGCGCTGCCCAGCGAGACCGGCGCATCGCCCATCGTCTCGTTCCTCGCGCCGATGATCGCGGCCATCACGCGCATCGCCTCGCGGGAGGCGTTCGACAGCGCGGGGCGCTGCATGTCGATCATCTCGTTGCGGAACATCAGGCCGAACATGGCCGGGTTGTCGTGCGCGAAGTGCACGTACGCATGCGCGATGGCGCCGCGGCGCTCGCGCGCGTCGGCGCTCCGGGCGGCCGCGTCGCGCATGGCGTCGCTCAGGCGCCGGTAGCCCACCGCCGCCAGCTCGCTCACCAGCCCCGTCGTGTCGCCGAAGTGGTGCTTGGGCGCGGTGTGCGACACCCCCGCTTCGCGCGCGATCGCCCGCAGGCCCAGCCCCGGAATGCCGTCGCGCAACAGCACCGTCTCGGCCGCGGCCAGCAGGGCTTCGGGCAGCGAACCGTGGTGATAGCGCTTGGGCGGGGTGTCGGTGGTCATCGGGAAAGGGCGGCGGGAGGCCAAAAATCTTACCACTGGAAAAATCTCTTGACTTCGACACCGGGCTCGAAGATATTTCCACTGGAAAGATAACCAACGACACCCGCCGAACCCCAGGAGCCCCCGATGAACGACGCCATTCCCCGCAATGCCCCGCCGCCCAACATGGGGCCGATCGGTTTCGAGACGGAGGTCGGCCCGCTGCCGCTGAAAGGCACGCTGCCCGCCGGCCTGCGCGGCACGCTGGTGCGCAACGGTCCCAACCCGGTGGTGCCCGATGTGAAGGCGCACTGGTTCTCGGGCGACGGCATGCTGCACGCGTTCAGCATCGGCGACGGCCAGGTGCGCTACCGCAACCGCTGGGTGCGCACCCAGCGCTGGCGCGCGGGCACCGAGGGGCGCGACCTCTCGGGCGGCTTCCAGATCGCCTTCACGAGCGAGGAACGCGAGCACCTGAAGGACGACGGCTCCGCCAACACCAACGTCATCGGCCATGCCGGCCGCATGCTCGCGCTGGAAGAGGCGCACCTGCCGGTCGAGATGGCGCTGCCCGCGCTCGACACGCTGGGCGCCACCGATTTCAGCGGCGGCCTGCAAGGCAGCTTCACCGCGCACCCCAAGACCGACCCGAAGACGGGCGAGCTGCTGTTTTTCGGCTACGGCACGCCCGCGCCGCTGTCGAACGGCATGAGCTTCGGCGTGATGTCGCCCGATGGCCGCGTCACGCGCTTCGAGCGCTTCGAGGCGCCCTACGCCAGCATGGTCCACGACTTCATGGTGACCGAGCGCCACGTGATGTTCCCGATCATGCCGCTCACCGCCAGCATGGAACGCGCGCAGAGCGGCCGCCCGCCCTACGCCTGGGAGCCCGAGTACGGCACCCGCGTCGGCCTGATGCCGCGCGGCGGCGGCACGGGCGACATCGTCTGGTGGACCGGCCCGGCCTGCTACGTCTTCCATTGCATGAACGCGTGGGAAGCCGACGGCAGCCTGTTCGCCGACGTGGTTCAGTTCCCCACGCCGCCGCTGTTTCCCAGGCCCGACGGCTCGCCCGTGAGCGACAAGCCGCCCATCAGCCGCCTCGTGCGCTGGCAGTTCGATCTGTCGAACCCCGCGCATGAGTTCACGCAGACGCCGCTGGAGGAAATTCCGGGCGAGTTCCCGCGCATCGACGAGCGTCGGGCCGGCCTGCCCTACCGCCACGGCTGGTACGTGTGCCGGGGTGTGTCGCAGCCCGGCGAACCGCCGCGCCTGTACGCGGGGCTCGTGCACATCGACCACACCACGCCGCACCGCGACATCTACCAGTTTCCCGCGCCCGACGTGGTGTCCGAAGGCGTGTTCGTGCCGCGCTCGGCCGATGCGGAAGAAGGCGACGGCTGGCTGTTGGCCACCGTGTGGCGCGGCGCCACCGACACCAGCGACCTCGTGGTGTTCGACGCGCGCGCGCTCGCGGCGGGTCCGGTGTGCGTGGCCTCGCTGCCGCACCGCGTGCCGGTCGGCTTTCATGGCAACTGGTTCGCCGGAATTCAAGCCGCCGGCTGACAGCGCGCGGGTGGCGCCGGGGGCGCGTTAGTGCCACCATGGCCCCATGACCAACGCCAACCACCACGCCAACCACCCCACCGATCCCGTCGCCACGCCGCGCGGCATCGACCACATCGTGGCCGGTGTTTCCACCAGCGACGGGGACGGCGTCAAACTCACCCGCGTGCTGCAGCAGCCGCTGCAGAAGCGGCTCGACCCGTACCTGATGCTCGACGCTTTCGGCAGCGACAACCCGGGCGACTACATCGGCGGCTTTCCCAACCACCCGCACCGCGGCTTCGAAACGGTCACGTACATGATCGCGGGCCGCATGCGCCACCGCGACAGCGCCGGCCACGAAGGCCTGCTCGAGAACGGCGGCGTGCAATGGATGACCGCCGGCCGCGGCCTCGTGCACAGCGAACTGCCCGAGCAGGAAGAAGGCCTGATGGAGGGCTTCCAGCTGTGGCTCAACCTGCCCGCCAAAGACAAGATGCGCGAGCCCTGGTATCGCGACATCCAGAACGAGGAGATTCCCGAGTTCACCACCACCGGCGGCGCGCACGTGCGGGTGATCGCCGGTGCGAGCCACGGCATCGAAGGCGCGGTGCGGCGCGAACACACCGAGCCCCTGTACCTGGACATCACGCTGCCGCCCGGCGCCGAGTTCGCGCAGCCGCTGCCGGACGACCACAACGCGCTGGTCTACGTGTTCCGCGAATCGCTGTGGATCGCCGGCAGCGAGATCCCGACGCGCCGCATGGCCATCCTGGCCAACGACGCGGGCAGCGACGGCGTGGTGCTGCGCGCCGGCGCGACCAACCACAGCCCGGCGCGCGCGCTGCTGATCGCGGGCAAGCCCCTGCACGAACCCATCGCGCAATACGGCCCCTTCGTGATGAACACGCAGGAGCAGATCAAGCAGGCCGTGCACGACTTCCAGAACGGCAAGCTCGGCGGGTAAGGCAAAGGGCCGTGGGGACGATTCATGATTCTTTACGCAAGCTCACGCTGGGCTAACGGGCGCGATACAGAGGTCTTCCACACTTCGTCTCACCTGCTGCCCATCGGCGGCGGGCTTCTTCGAAAGGAAGCACTTCTCATGATTTCTCTTCGCCAACGCATCGTCTGGGCCAGCCTGCTGGGTTCGGCCGCCCTCGCCTCTTCGGGCGCCTTCGCTCAAGCGCCGGCCGCCTCCGCCCCAGCCGCTCCCGCCGCCGCGGTGGCCCAGGCCGACGGCGCTGCCGCCCCCAAGGCGCAGCACAAGCGCGCGGATCCGGCCCAGCGCATGGCGCGCATGCAGGAGCACCGCGCCAAGCGCATGGCCGCGCTCAAGGACAAGCTCAAGCTGACATCGGCCCAGGAAGGCGCATGGAGCACCTTCACCACCGCGACGCAACCGCCCGCCGGCCCGCGTCCGCGCATGGACCGCGCCGAGTTCGCCAAGCTGACCACGCCGGAACGCCTGGAGCGCATGCAGACCCGCCAGGCCGAGCGCAGCGCCATGTTCGCCAAGCGCGCCGACGCCACGAAGACCTTCTACGCCACGCTCTCGCCTGACCAGCAGAAGACCTTCGACACCGAGACCGCGCACTTCGGCGGCCATCGCTGGCACCGTGGCGGCCCCGACGGCCACCATGGTGGCCCGGCACCCGCCACCAAGAGCTGACCGACCGGTCGCGGCTCCTCGAAAAAGCCCGCAGCGCGAAAGCGTTGCGGGCTTTTTTCATGCCGGCGCCAGGTGGGTGCGTGCCGGCTACTTCGGCGTGCCGGTCTTGTCGGTCGGGTTGGTCACCACGTCCGGGCGCTCACCCTTCTGGCCGAACTGCGGCTTGACCTTGCGGCCGGTCTGGCTGACCTCGGCGCGCGACATCTCGCCGGTCGGCCGCGGCATGGCGTTGGGTTGGTGGTTGACGGTGGTCGTGGCCTCGCCCTTGGGCACCATGCTGTTGGCGTTGTTGCGGTTCTGCGCGCGGGCCTCGGCCTTCACCGACTCGCGCGACGCGGGCATCGAGTTGTCAGGCCGCTGCGGCGGGTTGGCCACGCCGGCCGGCGTCATCGTGCTGGCCTCGCCGCCGACCGACGGGTCGGGCTGCGCGGGAATGGACGTGGTCTGGGCCGAGGCGATGGCCGCCGTGCCCAGCAGCGCGGCGAGAACCGCAGCGTGAAAAGTGGTCTGCTTCATGGTGTCTTGCTCCTTGTGGCTTGTCTCGGTATCGAGGGATGGTCGAGGGATGAAAACGCGGGCTGCTTTCTCCAAGCCCTGAAATCACCGTAGGAGTCCCCAAAAAGGTGCCGTGTGGGGGTGCGGCAGGCCTGCCTGTAGGAGCCCGCCGCCCGAGCGCGAAGGGGTCGCGAGAAGGTGGCGCGTTCCTACAGTCGGCGTGGGCGGGGCAACGTACAACCCGTCTACCGATGTCTTCTTCTCCTGTTTCCGCCGCCGCCGCCGCGCCGACCTCGCTGAAGGTCATGACCGTGAACACCCACAAGGGCTTCACGGCGCTGAACCGCAAGTTCATCCTGCCGGAACTGCGCGATGCCGTGCGCACGGTGGGCGCCGACGTGGTGTTCCTGCAGGAGGTGCTGGGCACCCATTCGCGCCACTCGCGCCGCGTGAGCAACTGGCCCGAGGCGCCGCACTACGAATTCCTGGCCGACACCATGTGGCCGCAGTTCGCCTACGGGCGCAACGCGGTGTATCCCAAGGGGCACCACGGCAACGCGGTGCTCTCGAAATTTCCCATCGTGCATTTCCGCAATCACGACGTGTCGGTAAGCGGTCCCGAGAAGCGCGGCCTGCTGCATTGCGTGCTGCGGCTGCCGGCCCGCGTGGTCGACGTGCACGTGATTTGCGCGCACCTGGGCCTGGCCGAGGCGCACCGCCAGCAGCAGCTCGAACTGCTGTGCCACATCGTGCGCGACGAAGTGCCGGCGGACGCGCCGCTGATCGTGGCGGGCGACTTCAACGACTGGCGCGGCCTTGCGCACGACGTGCTCGAAAAAGGCGCTTCGCTGCGCGAGGTGTTCGTGCACGCCAACGGCCGCGCGGCCAAGACGTTTCCGGCGCGCTTTCCGGTGCTGCCGCTGGACCGCATCTACGTGCGCAACGCCGGCGTGCATGCGCCCGTGGTGCTGCCGCGCCGGCCATGGTCGCATCTGTCGGACCACGCCCCGCTGGTGGCGGACATCGACCTGTGAGCGCCTCGGCCATGAACAACAACAACCACTGGATCGGCGGCAACCGCGTGGAGCTGCTGGAGAACGGCGAGGAGTTCTTTCCGCGCGTGTTCGAGGCCATTCGCACGGCCGAGCGCGAAGCCATCATCGAGACCTTCATCCTGTTCGAGGACAAGGTCGGCCTGCAGCTGCACGCGGCCATGCGCGAGGCGGCGCTGCGCGGCGTCAAGGTCGACCTGATGATCGACGGCTTCGGCTCGCCCGACCTGTCGCGCGAGTTCATCGAGGGGCTGACGTCGGCGGGCGTCAAGGTGCGCGTGTTCGACCCCGGCCAGCGCTTCCTGGGCAAGCGGCTCAACGTGTTCCGCCGCATGCACCGCAAGATCGTGGTGATCGACGGTGAGCGCGCGTTCGTGGGCGGCATCAACTATTCGGCGGACCACCTGCTCGACTTCGGGCCCAAGGCCAAGCAGGACTATGCGGTGGAGCTGCACGGGCCGATCGTGGCCGAGATCCACCAGTTCGTGCTGCGCGCCATCGCGCTGGGCGGCAAGGGCGCGGGCTGGTTCCGGCGCCGGCTCAGGCAGGTGCCGCACGCGACGCGCGAGGCGGCCGGCGAGGCCGACGCGATGTTCGTCACGCGCGACAACCGGCGCCACACCAACGACATCGAGCAGCAGTACCGCGCCGCCATTCGCGCGGCGCGCGAGCGCATCGTGATCGCCAACGCGTATTTCTTTCCGGGCTACCGGCTCATCAAGGAGCTACGGCGCGCGGCGCGGCGCGGGGTCGACGTGCGGCTGATCCTGCAGGGCGAGCCCGACATGCCGATCGTCAAGACCGCCGCGAGCATGCTGTACCACCACCTGCTGCACGCGGGCGTGCGCATCTACGAATACTGCGACCGCCCGCTGCACGGCAAGGTCGCGCTGATGGACGACCAATGGAGCACCGTGGGCTCGAGCAACCTCGACCCGCTGAGCCTGTCGCTCAACCTGGAGTCGAACGTGATCGTGCGCGACACGGCGTTCAACAACGTGCTGTGGGAGCGCATGGACCGCCTGATGCAGCACAGCTGCAAGCAGATAGCCACCGCCGACCTCGCGAGCGAATGGAGCGGCTGGCGGCTGGTGCGCAGCTTCTTCGTGTTCCACATCCTGCGCTGGTATCCGGCCCTGCTCGGCCGTTGCCGCGCCATGTGCCGCGC
This sequence comes from Variovorax sp. E3, assembly GCF_016082275.1. Taxonomy (GTDB): domain Bacteria; phylum Pseudomonadota; class Gammaproteobacteria; order Burkholderiales; family Burkholderiaceae_C; genus Variovorax. The sequence continues at coordinate 25,539 of NZ_MOWM01000037.1, read as the reverse complement.
CTCACGCCGGCCGAGGCCACCGAGCTCGCGAGCCGGCGCGACACCGGCACCAGCCAGCCGACCGGCGGCGCCACGCAGACGGAAGCCGCCTGAGCCGGGGCGGCAATGAGCGCGATGGCCCTCTCCCGCCAGTCCTGGTGGCCCTGGGCCCGCCGCGCGGCGGTGTGGGGCTTCTTCGCGCTGATTGCGTGGCTGCTGGTGCGGCAGGCGCGCACCGTCGACTGGGACGAGGTGCTCGACGCGATTCGCGCGCTGCCCGCCACCACGCTGCTCGCGGCGGGCGCGCTGGTGGCTTGCAGCTTCGCGCTCTACAGCACGTATGACCTGCTGGGCCGGCATCTCACGCGGCACCGGCTGGGCACCGGCACGGTGATGGGCGTGACCTTCATCAGCTACGCCTTCAACCTCAACCTGGGCTCGCTGGTGGGCGGCGTGGCGTTTCGCTACCGGCTCTATTCGCGGCTCGGGCTGGGCAACGAGACCATCACGCGCGTGCTGGGCTTCAGCATGCTCACCAACTGGGTCGGCTACCTGCTGGTGGCGGGCGTGGCCTTCTGCTTCTGGCCGCTGGCGCTGCCGCCGGGCTGGAAGATCGGCAACGAGGGGCTGCGCATCCTGGGCGCGGTGCTGTGGATGGTGGCGCTGGCCTATGTGCTGCTGTGCGCCGTTGCCAAGGGGCGTGTGTGGCGCGTGCGCGGCCACGCGTTCAGGACGCCGGGGCTCGCGATGGCGCTGCTGCAGCTGGCGATGTCGTGCGCCAACTGGTCGCTGATCGGAGGCGTGATCTGGTTCTTGCTGCAGGGCGCGGTCGGCTATCCGCACGTGCTGGCGGTGCTGCTGGTGGCGGCGGTGGCCGGCGTGATCACGCACGTGCCCGCGGGGCTCGGCGTGCTCGAGGCGGTGTTCGTGGCGCTGCTCGCGCACCAGGTGCCGGAAGCCACGCTGCTGGGCGCGCTGCTGGCGTACCGGGGCCTGTATTACCTGCTGCCGCTGGTGGTGGCGACGCTGGGCTACCTGCTCACGGAAGTGCGCGCCAGGCGGCTGCGCGCGGGTACGGCCCGGCACGTAGTTTCCACATCGAAAAGTAGGACTTGATCGACAAAATACAGGCTTCAATTTGTTGCACTGCAGCAATTGCAACCGGCCAGGCCTATAGTGGTCCGACCTCCTCCAAGCGCGTCCTCGCGCACTCCCCATCATGTCGTCGTCATCTTCCATCGCCGCCCCTGGTCTGGCCCATCCGCTCACGCAGTGGATCGACCTGGCGCTCAAGACCCAGGAGATGCTGCTGTCCTCCGGCTCCGTGATCCGCATGCGCACCGAGCGCATCGCCAAGGCCGGGCTCGCGCCCAGCGCGGACGACCTCGCGGAGTTCCAGCTCATGGGCCACGAGAAGCTCGCGGCCGCGAGCGAGTCGGGCATGGCGATGGCCAGGCAGTGGCACAGCACGCACCTCTCGCTGGCCGGCCGGGTGTTGCAGCAGTGGGTGCAGGGCACGACGGCGTTCTTCCTGCTGGCCGGCAGCGTCACGCCGACACAGGCCGCGGCGCACGGCGACGCGCTGGCGCAGTCGGCCGCGGGCACGGTGAGCGCGGCGAGCCAGCTGTCGGGCCTGGCGGTGCACATCGCGCGCGAAGGCCTGGCGCCCATCCACGCGGCCGCCACGTCGAACGCGCGGCGCCTGGCCGACCTCGAGGCCTGATAAAAAAGCCGCGCTGGGCTTGCAGGGCCCTCAGGCCTTGGCCGGCACCAGCGTCAGCAGCGTGATTTCGGAGGGCGCGCCAAAACGCTTCGGCGGGCCCCAATAGCCGGTGCCCCGGCTCACATAGACCCACATGTCGTGCAGGCGGTGCAGCCCCGCCGTGAACGGCTGCTGCATCGGCACGAACAGGTTCCACGGAAAGAACTGGCCGCCATGCGTGTGGCCCGACAGCTGCAGCTGGTAGCCGGCGGCCGCCGCCAGCGGCGCGCTGCGCGGCTGGTGCGCCAGCAGCACGCGCGTGTGCACCAGCGGCGGCGCGTCGTACAGCGCCAGGTGCGGGTCGCTGGCGTGGGCTGCGTCGAAATGGCCCGCGGTGAAGTCGGTCACGCCGGCCAGCACCAGCGCGCTTTCGAACAGCTCTTCGTCGGTCTGCGCGCCGCGCACGTTGCGCGTCTGCAGCACCACGTGCTCGTTCAGCAGCACCTTCATGCCCAGGCGGCGCAACTCGTCGATCCAGGCGTGCGCGCCCGCGTAGTACTCGTGGTTGCCGGTGACGACGAAAGTGCCGTGCCGCGCGCGCAGCCCGGCCAGCGGCGCGATGTGCTCGCGCAGCTCGGGCACGCTGCCGTCCACCAGGTCGCCGGTGATGGCGATGGTGTCGGCGCCCAGCCCGTTGACCGCGTCGACGATGCGCTGGATGTAGCCGCTCTTGATGGTCGGCCCCACATGGATGTCGCTGAGCTGCGCGATCGTGAAGCCCTCCAGCGCCTGCGGCAGCCCGCGGATCGGCACTTCCACCCGCTTCACGCCCGCCGTGCGCCGCGCGTTGAGAAAACCGATCGCCGAGGTGGCCGTGGCCATGGCCAGCACCGCCAGCGCGGTCCAGGGGCGCAGCGTGCCCCACGGCACCTGCAGCCCGCCCAGCGCGCTGGCCAGCCATGCGAGCAGCAGGCCCGCGTCGCGCGCCAGCGTCAGCACGAACACCGACGAGAACCAGCCCATGCTGATCAGCCCGACCCACTTGAGCACTTCGCCCGTCGAAGCATTGCGCTCGATGCGGCGAGACAGGAAAGGCAGGGGAATGGTGACCGCCGACACCGCCAGCGCAAGCAGCGCCAACGGCCACGCGGGCGTGAGCACGGCCAGCGCGGGCAGCAGGCGCAGCGCAATGTAGACGTGCAGCAGCGCGGTCAGCGCGCTCAGGGGACGGATCGGCATCGGGGCAATGGGATCGGGCACTGCCCGGGATACACCATCTGCAAGGCGCATGCCGCGCATTCAAGGCACCCGAAGGCGCGCAAGCCGCTATTTTTTCTATAGCGTCGGCGCCCGGATAGCGGGCGTTGTAGGCCCGACCGTCGCCCGAAAATCGGCGCCGGCGGCATGCGGTGCCGGCGCCCACTTTCGCGGGTTACTGCACCGCGCGCGTGCCGGCCGAAGCCATGTCGGTGCCCGCCGGCCAGACGAAGGTCGCCTTGGCGGACGCGCCCTGCGGCACGCGCAGCTGCTGCTTCAGCACCTGGCTGCCCAGACGGGCCTCGACCTCGTAGTTGCCTGGGTCGAGCCGGGCCACCATGAACGGGCCGCCCGACACCACGTTGTCCAGCAGCGCGACGCCGCTGCTGTCGCGCACCGTCACATGCACGTTGGCCGCGAACTCGGCGCCCTTGTGGTCCTTGATCGCGAACTCGAAGCTCGCGGGCCAGCGGGGCAACACCGTTTCCATCAGCTGGGCTTCGTCGCTGCCGATGCCGCCGCTCATGTACTCGACGCCGTGCGTCATGTAGATCGGCGGGTTCACCGCGGCCTGCGCCGACGAGAACGCGCCGAGCAGCACGGCACCGCACAGCAGCGCGGCCGCCAGGGGCCGCATGCGCGAGGGTGAAAAGCGGGAAGTCATGGTCTGGGTCCTTTCCTGATCGTCGTGGCGAGTAGCCACCGCGCCACTTTGCGGGGCGCGACTTAGGAAAGGCTGACCGAAGCGCGCGCCGCCATGCGCGCGTGCGCTTCTTTTCTTCTTTTTTATCAGCGGGTGTTCGAGGCGGTCTGCGCCAGCGCCTGCGGCAGCGGCGGCGTGACCGAGGCCATGTCGAAGTTCGACGGCCACACGAACGAGGCACGCGCCGGCACGCCGGCGATCACCACCAGCGACTGCGTGAGCGTCAGGCCGCCCAGCGTCACGTTCACGTCGTAGGCGCCAGGATTCAGGCGCGCCAGCATGTAGGGCGCCTGTGTCTGCACGCTCATGATCGGCTGGCCGGTGTACTTCTGGCGCACCTCGATCGAGGCCTTGGCCGGGAAGCCGGGCTGCTGCGCGCCCTTGCCGTCGCTCACGCCGAATTCGATGGTCGCGGCCCAGCGGGGCGACACCATTTCCATGAAGGCGGCCTCGTCCTTGGCGGAGCCGCCCGACATGTATTCGATGCCCTGCGCCACCTGGATGGGCGGATTCGAGAACGCATGGGCCGAAGTCACGGCCCCGAGGAGTGCTGCTGCGCCGCCCAATACCAGCACGGCCACGGGCCGGCGGAAACGCTTAGGGTTCATTGCTGTGTGGTCCTCGATCTTGCGTAACGTGAAATCCGACGAGGATTTTGCTTAGCAAGAGTCGGGCTAGATATAGCGTTTACGAGGAACGATCCTCGCTCGAAAGGTGAATGCTATTGTTTTCATAGCTGGTGACGCCCGTGTGACGGCCACGCAAGCCACATTTGCTAACAGACTCCACGGAAACCCTGATCCGGCCTGTCGGGGCGCGTTTTGGTGGCGGATTCCGCACGGGTGCATGGCCCAGGCCTACAGCGGTGCATCGCGCGGAGGGCTAAGAAGGGCTGAACTACGGAAAAGGAGCTTCGGCCATGACCATCGAATCGACGATCAACGAGTTCAAGCGCGTGGACGCCCAGCGGGCGGACTACCCCGGTGAGCACCTCGTGGTGCTGGGCGCAGGCGTGTTGCTGCTGCTGGCGGCGGGACGCAGCCGGTCGTTTCTGGCGCGCATCGCGGCGGGGGCCGCGGGCGGTGCGCTGATCGGGCGGGCGGCGAGCGGGACGGGTGGGGCCGCCAGGCTGGCGGGGGTGTTGCAGGCGGGGAACTGGGGGACGCCCCGGCGCTGAAGCGTCGCTCCGACACGAGCCCCCGGGGGGCGGGCCGTGGATACTGCGGCCTCATGAAGCCCGACGACGACCACGACCCGATGCGCGAACGCCGCGAGGCGATGAGTGCCTGGGAGCAAGGCCTGCGGCCCAAGCCGGAGCGGCATTGGTTGTTGTGGTTGGCCTTGGCTGTGCTGACGGTGTACCTGTTCTATCTGGGCGCGGAGTGGCTGTTGGGACAACAACGCGCCGCGCGGCCATCCGATGCGCCGATGGCGGCGCCGTCTTCACGCGGCGCGCCGCCTGCGCAGGTCGCCCGGCCCGCGCCCTCTCCGCTTCCGACATCGCCTGACGCGACCGGGCCAGACACCTTCGAGGTGACTAAGTGCCTGACCCCTTCCGGCAAAGCCGCCTATTCGGATGGCCCATGCCCCGAGGGATCGCGCGCCACCACGGTCCGCCTGCGGCGCGACGTGAACATCGCGGACGGCATGAGCGTGGAAGCACGAGAAGCATCGATACGGGACAACGCCGCCATCGCCGCGCAACAGCACCGGTACGAACGGCAAGTTGCGCAGAACGCCGTGGACGGCATGGCCGAGTGCGCCGGGCTGGCCGAACACATCAAGTGGATCGATGCCGTCGGGCGGCAGCCGCAAGGCGCGTATTCGCAGGACGACCTGCGCCAGGACCGGCAGCGCACGCGCGACCGGCAGTTCAGGCTGGGCTGCCCCCAGCAGCGCTGACGCTCAACCGCCGGCGGTTTTCGCCACGACCGCCCCGTCCAGCAGCAGCACGTCCAGGCAAGCCCCGTCGGCCACCGGCCCGAACATCGTGCGCGCCACCGCCGCCACCACGTGCTGCTCGACCGCGCGCTGCAGCGGCCGGGCGCCGTACTTCGGGCTGAACCCCCTGTCCGCCACGAACGCGATCACCTCGGGCGCGAACTTCAGGCGCACGCCCCGGCGCACCAGCCCTTCGCGCTGCGCGATCGCTTCCAGCTCCTGCACCGCGATGGCCTCGATGGCCGTGCGCGACAGCGGCGCGAACGGCACCACGCGGTCGATGCGGTTGAAGAACTCCGGCCGGAAGAACTGCCGGATGTCGTGCACCACGTTGTCCCCGCCCGCCGTTTCGCCGAACCCCAGCGACGCGCCGTGGCGCACGCCCAGGTTGGTGGTCATCACGATCACGGTGCTGCGAAAGTCCGTCAGGCGGCCGCGGCTGTCGCGCAGCCGGCCTTCGTCGAGCACCGTCAGCAGCAGGTCGAACACCGAGCGTCGGCCTTCTCGATCTCGTCGAGCAGCACGACCGAGAACGGCTGCTGCCGCACATGCTCCACCAGCTTGCCGGGCCGCGTGCCCGTGCCGATCAGCCGCGCGATCTGGAACGCGTGCTGGAACTCGCTCATGTCGATGCGGAACAGCGGGTCCGCGCCACCGCCCGCGCCGAAGAAGTAGCGCGCCAGCGCCTTGGCCGCCGCCGTCTTGCCGACACCGGTCGGGCCGGCGAAGAGCAGCGTGGCGATCGGCTTGGCGGGGTCGTTCAGCCCGGCCTTGAACAGGTAGACCACGTCCTTCAGATGGCCGATGGCCGCGTCCTGGCCGAACAGCGTCCGCGCGAAGAAGTCGTGCACCTGCGTGTCGTCCAGCGGCTGGTCGTCGCGCAGGAAGCTCTCGGGCAGGCCGGTGCTTTTCGCGAAATGCGCGATGGCCGCGGTCTCCGTCACCACGTCCGCCTGCGCGGCGATGGCCTCGCGCACGCAGTCGCCGAAGAAGCGCACGGCCTTGCCCGGGAAGCGGTCGTAGCGCACGTAGCGGTTCAGCAGCCGGTAGGCGGTGTCCAGCGCCGGCCGCTCGATGTCGATCGATAGCGCGTTCTTCGCATGGCCCGCGAACAGGTCGAGCACGCGGCGCGCGCGCATGCTGTCCATTTCGGGCAGGCGCAGGGTCTCGAAGCAGTCGATGAACCCCGGCAGCCGCTGTCGCGCGATCTCGAGCTCGCTGGGGTTGGCCTCGCCGACCAGGCGCAGCGTGCCGCGGCGCAGCGCCGGCAGCAGGTAGGCGGCCATCGAGTCCTCGGGGCTCTCGCCGCCGATCTGCAGCAGGTTCACGAAGTCGGTCACCCACAGCAGGCCGCTGGTCATGTCCAGCCATTCGACCGTGCGGTCGCACAGCGCCTGCCATTCGCCGAGGTACTTCGCGCGGCCGACGAGCCGCTCGGCATGGCTGCGCCAGAAGGTCGGCGGCGCGTCGCGCGCGGCGGTCAGGCGGTGCGCCTTGCGGATCGCCTCGAGGATCACCACGCTCTTGCCCACGCCGGGCTCGCCGACGAGCAGCAGGTTGCCGCCGCGCGCGAGCCGCGCCGCGATCTCGTCGACCAGCGCGCCCTGCTCCCACGCCACTTCCGGAAACACATGCAGGCCGCGGCGCGCGCCGGTCTCGGGCAGGCGGTCGGCCACGGCGTCGAGCTGCGTGCAGGCCTCGCGCAGGTGGCGCGGCACATGCTGCCGGTGCGTGGCCTTGTCGTCGCGCCGCACGTCGATCTGGTCGAGCCACGGCGCGGCGGGCATCAGGAAGCGCTGCGCGGCCTCGGGCGAAATGCCGTCGAGGCATTCGCGTGTGTAGTGCTCGATCAGCACCGGCAGCTGTGCGTCGTCGTAGTAGTAGAAGCTCTGGTCGAGCCAGGGCAGGTAGCACTTGGCGTAGCGTCTTCCTCGTTCTCGCCGAACACGGCGGCCACGTGGAAATCGGCGGCGCGGGGCACCGGAAAGCTGCCCTTGTCGGTGCGGTGCGCGAGGTTCACCGACACGTGCACGAGCTTGAGCCGCGCGTTGCCGATGTCGGGTTCGGGCACATAGCCGTCGCGCTCGCGTTCGCGCTGCAGGGTCTCGGCCAGCGCGGCCTTCACGCGGCGCGCGTTGCGCTCGATCACCTGGAAGTCGGTGCCGAGCAAGAGGCCGCAGACGGACGTGTCGTCGAGCTGCCAGCACACCAGGGGGTACGAAAGCGTGGCCATGCGGATGCGGGTCTTTTCTCGTTCAGTCCTGCGCGGCGGGTGCGCGCGCCGCGGCGCGGGCGTCCCACAGCAGCAGGCGCCAGTCTTCTTCGGTGAGCGGGCCGCTGAACTTGCGCACCCGGCCGGAGCGCAGGTCGGTCAGACGGCGGTGGTCGCCGGGGCGCGCGGGCTCCAGGCGCAGCCGCACGATCTCGGTGGGCAGCGGCAAGGCGACCGCATCGGCATCCGCATCCTCCGACGCGGGCAGCAGCCGCACCGCCAGCGGCAGCGGCCGGTCGTCGCCGGCGTACCAGAGGTGGATGCCGCATTCCCCGGCGAACGCATCGCGCAGGCCGATGCCTTCGAAGCAGCGCACGCCGCGCGCGGCGACGGCAGTTCGTGCAGGTCGAGCTGTGCGATCAGCGCCGCGTAGTCGGCCCACGCGGTCTGCACGGCGGCCTCGCCGGCGCCGGTCTGCAGCGGCAGGATCTCCACGGCCACGCGCTCGATGCCGTGCCGGCCGAGGCTGTCGGCGCGGCTGGCGAGCAGGTCGATCTCGAGCTGCCAGCGCACGAGTTCGGTGTCCATGCCGCGCAGGGGCGATGCGCCCGCGAACAGCTGCTCGAAGAAGTCGCGGATGTCCTGCTGCGCCACCAAGTCGTCGAGCACCTGCTGGTGGCCCGTCGCGCGCCATTCGCGCGGCCGTGGCTGGTTCTGCTTGACTGCGCGTCCCGGTGCGATGCGGCGCTCCGCCAGATCCCAGCTGCGGCGTGCCAACACTTCGCGCAGCGGGTCCAGCCGCACTTGCAGCGCGCGCAGCGCCAGTGCTTCGGCCTCGGCCGGTGCCGCGTCGAGTTGCGCGCGCAGGCGCTCGCGCAGCGCATCGGCGACGGCGGCCAGCGCCTGGTAGCCGGCGGCCGAGCCGGTGTCTTCCGGCAGCGGGACCGCGCGCCGCGCGGCGTAGTCGAGCACGGTGGCGCGGGTGGTCAGCGCGCCCTCGCCGAAGGCCACGTCCAGCAGCATCGGCTGGCCGCTGTGCGACGCCGCGAGCCGCTGCGCGATGGGTTGCGTCAGCGCGCGCTCGATGCCGCGCTTCAGCGCCCGCGCGCCGAGCGTCTCGTCGTGGCCAAGCCGCGCCAGATGGTCCAGCGCCTGCGCCGACACGTTCAGGAACGTCAGCCGGCGCACGAAGCCGTCGCGTGCCAGCACGCGCTCCAGTTGCAGCCGGGCGATGGCCGCGATGTCGTCCGCGCCCAGCGGCGTGAAGCCGACGACCTGGTCGATGCGGTTCAGGAATTCGGGCCGGAAGAAGCGCTCGACCGCCTCGCGGTAGGTGTGGGCCGCATCGGCCTCCTGCCGCACGAAGCCGGTGTGGCGACTCGCCGCGCTGGCACCCAGGTTCGAGGTCAGCACGACCACGCATTGCGAGAAGTCGGTGGTGCGCCCCAGTGCATCGGTCAGCCGGCCTTCTCCGAGCACCTGCAGCAGCAGGTCGTGCACCGACGGATGCGCCTTCTCGATCTCGTCGAGCAGCAGCACGCAGGCGCGGCGCTGGCGCACGGCGGCGGTGAGCTGGCCGTCGGGACGGTAGGCATCGCCGATCAGGCGGCCGGCGGCGTCGCCGTCGACGTACTCGTTCATGTCGAAGCGCACCAGCCCGCCTTCGTCCTCGAACAGGAAGTCGGCCAGCAGCTTGGCCGCCTCGCTCTTGCCGACGCCGGTCGGGCCGATGAACAGCAGCGACGACAGCGGCTTGCCCGGCGCCGCCAGGCCGGACTTGATGAGCGCGACCACGTCGACCAGCTGCGCGCGCGCCTCGGGCTGGCCGATCAGCCGCGCCGCGAAATGCGCCGCGGCTTCGGCCGGGGCCAGGCCGACCTGGCGCGAGAACAGCTTCTCGCGGAAGTGGTACGCGGCGGTGTACGCGGCTAGCACTTCGGCGCGGCCGACCTCGCCGCGCGCATGACGCACGGCGAGCCGGTCGAGCACGCGGATCGCGGAGCCCGGCAGCACCTCGTCGGCGGCGAAGCGGCGCTCCATCTTCAGCAGCTCGGCCACCGCGCCGGCGCCGATGCGGCACTCGTGCTGCCGCTCCAGTTCGGCGCGGCGCCAGCCCACCATGCGGATGGCCGCCGCGCGCGACGGCGGCTCCACGCGGATCACGCGGAACAGCTCCGCGAAGCGGCGGTCGCGCTGCTGCACCTTCTGCCAGGCCTCGGGCGTGGCTTCGCCGATCATGGTGAAGGCGCGTTTCTCGAGCAGCGGGCGCAGCACGTCGGCCAGCGTCAGCGTGTTCTGCGAACTCTTGCCGATCGCGAGCAGCGCGACGAGGTTGTCGCAGTACAGGTGGTCGGGTTTGGCGATGCGGAAATCGTCGCGCAGGCGGAACTGCAGGTGCTGCAGCAGCACGGCCATGCGGCGCTGCCATTGGCCGATCACGCTCATGCCGGAGATCACGCGCATCGGATCGAGCTGCCAGATCTTCTGCAGCTTGGCGCGGTCGCGACCGGTCTCGCAGACCATGAAGCGTTGCAGCGCGCCGTGCACCAGCGCCGTCTTGCCGGCTCCGCGCGGGCCGACGAGCACGATGGCCCCCGCGCCGCCGTCGGGCCGGTAGATCGCGCGGCCCAGTTCCTCGATCGCGTCGTCGCGCAGGATGGCCCGGGTCAGTCCGTCCGGGTAGAGATCGTTCAGGTCGACGGCGGCGCGCGCCATCTCGGTGGGGCCGTCGCCTATGCCGTCGTCGCGCATCGCGGTGCGCAGGTCGTGCTCGCTCTCGAACGGAAAGCGCCCTTGCGCCAGGTGCATCGAGATTTCGAGCTCGCCGAGTTCGTCGTTCGGCGCGGCCAGGTAGCGCAGCGGGTCGAAGGCGTCGCCCCGCTCCTTGCGCTGCTCGCGGAACCAGGCCTGGATGCCGGCGACCAGCCGCTCGGTACGCTCGGCCTTGTCCAGGTGCGATTCGCCGAGGTCGGCCACCAGGCCGTCGAGCTGCGGCAGGCAGGCGTAGCGGCGTCCGTCGATCGTGAAGTGCGCCGCGGCGAATGCGCCCTCGACCCAGCGACGGCCGCTGTCGAAACCCAGCGGCACGAGCTCGAAGCGCAACTCGGGCGCGAAGCTGAGCCACAGGCGCTCGTCGAGCGTGGCGCGCGTGCTGCGCGTGCCGAGGAAGTGATGCACGATGGCCTGGCGCAGCTTGTTCAGCGCCACCTCGTAGCGCGCGGCCGTTGCGTCGATCTCGGGCAGGAACAGGCAGCGCAGCCGGTAGCCCGCTTCCTTGCGGTGCGTGACGAAGACCGGAATGCGCAGGCTGCCGCGTCCGCTCATCAGTCGTCCTCCCCGAGCAGCATGCGGTCCATCAGCGTGTCGAACTGGGCGTCGAGCGCGCGCTTCCATGCGGGTGCGTCGGGGAACGGGCTGCGCCAGTCGGCCTGCTGCGCGGCCAGGATGCCGTCCCTGAGGAAGCGGTGCACGGGCCGGCTGTCGAAGAAATGCTGTCGGTGCACGTTGTGGGGTGTCTCGAAACCGGAGAGCGTGTCGTTGCGCACCGAGACCCAGGCGTCGGACTTGTTGCGGTCGCCGACCCAGATGCGCCAGACGCCGCTCTCCTGGCGGAAGTAGTCGAACACCGCGGGGCCCTTGAGTTCGATCTCGAAGCCGACGATCAGGCTCTTGCGGCCTGATGCCTGCGGCCACGGAAACTTCAGGTAGGGGCTGGGCGGTGTTTCGTCTTCGCTTTTTTCCTCGCGCTTGTCGTCGCGCTTTTCGTCGCGCTTTTCGTCACGCGCCTCGGCGTCGACGGGCGGCGCCTGCTTGCGGGGCTCGTCGCCGAGCCGCACCACCTGCGAGCGGAACTCGAGGCCCGCGAGCGCGGCCAGCTCGCACCACGCATCGTGCAAGCTTGTGGCCAGCGCGGGCGCGGCATAGAGGCCGACAGTGCAGACGCCGCTGTCGGGCCGCACCGCGTGGAACGCCTGCTGCTTGAACGCCGTGAAGTGCGCGCGCCACGCGGCAAGGTCGGGCGGCGCTTCCGACTCGCCGATCAGCGCCAGCAGGGCTTGTCCCTCGAGCTCCATGATTTCCGCGAACAGGCCGTGCGCCCGCTGCTGCACGGCGGTCAGGGTGCGGGCGCGGTGGGCGGACGGCGTGCCGTCCCAGTGCGGCAGATGGGGTGCGTTGCGGCGCTTCTTTTCGTAGCGGCGCCGCTCGTCGTCGAGGCGGAACACCTGGTTCACCAGGTTCACGAAGAGCGGGCCTTCGGTCACGCGCTGCCAGTGGCGGCGTGCATCGGCCAATGCGTCGGCGGTCAGCAGCGGCGTGTTGTCGATGGGGCGCTGCAGCGGGTCGACGCGCACGCCCAGCGGCTGGCCGGCGTCGATCCGCACGGCCAGCGGCGTGACGTAGGCGTGCGGCGACAGCGCATGCGCGAGCGGCAGCAACAGGTGCCGGCGCAGCACGCGCTGCACGTCGCGCGCGCCGTAGCGCTCGTCGCCGGGCAGCGCGGCAAGGCGGGTGGCCACGTCGTCGTCGATCGTCAGCTCGGCACTGCGTTCGAGCAGGCCTTCGCGCTGGCGCATCAGCAGCGTCTCGCGCCCGAAGATCGGCGCGCGCTCGGCCGCCGACAAGGCGGCGAAGGGCACGATGTGATCGATGCGATTGAACAGCTCGGGGCGAAAGGCCTGCTGCACCGCCTGCTCGAAGTGCGTTCGCGGATCGCCGCGCACCGCGCCCAGGCCCATGGGCGTGCGCTGCATCACCTCGCGCCCAGGTTCGACGTCATCACCACGAAGCTGCCGCAGAAGTTGGCGGTGAGGCCGTCGCCACCGGTCAGCCGGCCCTCGCCCAGCACCTGCAGCAGCAGGTCGAAGAAACTGGGGTGGGCCTTCTCGAGTTCGTCGAACAGCACCACCGAGAACGGCTGGCGCCGCACCGCGCCGATCAGCACGCCCTCGTCGCCGCCCAGGTCGCCGAGCAGGCGCAGCACGGCCGCCGGGTCGGCGTATTCGCTCATGTCGATGCGGATCATGCGGCGCGGGTCGCCGAACATGAACTCGGCCAGCGCCTTGGCTGTTTCCGTCTTGCCCACGCCGGTCGGCCCGATCAGCAGCATCGACGCGATCGGCTTGCCGCCGCGCGCGAGCCCGGCCTTGGTGGCCACGAGCAGGTTCGTCACCACCGACAGCGCCTCGGGCTGGCCGAACAGGCGGCGGCGGAAGAAGCCGTCGACTTCGTCCAGCGACAGCGGAAGGCGCGCATCAAGCATGCGCCGCGGCATGCCGGTTTCGGCGCAGAAGGCGGCGAGCGCGTCGTCGCGGCCGATCACCGCGTTCGGCTGGCCGCGCGCGTGCAGGATCAGCTCCTCGAAGAAGCGGATGCCCTTGCCCGGAAAGCCCGAGTACGGCGAGAAGCGCCGCTGCAGCGCGATCAGCTCGGCCACCGCATCCGGTGAAACTTCCACGCGATGCTCCGCCGCGAGCGCGGCCACCGCGGTGAGCATCGTGCGCTCCTGCTCGGCCTCGGGAAGTTCGGGCAGGCGCACCGGCTGGAACAGGGCCGAAAAGCCGGGGCTGCGCAGGTCGATCTGCGAGAGCTCGGCGGGCGTGGCCTCGGCCAGCAGCATCAACTGGCCGCGCGACAGCGGCTCACGCAAGGCGTCGCCCAGGCTGACGCTGTTGCCCTGGTACTGGCCGACCTCGAACAGCTCGGCCAGGTGACCCACGTACAGCATCACCTCGCGCGTGGCCAGCTCGCGGCACAGCGTGGTCAGTGCCTGCTGCCAGCTGCCGTCGCGCGTCAGGCCCTGGATGAGCCGCGCCGCGCTGGTCTCCCAGGGCGAACCGGCCGCGCGGTCGCGCCGCTCGCGCGCGTACTGGTGGATCAGCGCCGTCTTGCCGCTGCTTTCGGCGCCCACGACCAGCACGCTGCGCGCAAAGCGGCCTTCCGCCGCGCGCTGCAGCGCCGTCAGCGGCGCGGCCAGCCCGACAGCGGTGCGCAAGGCGCCGGTGTTCATCTCGTCGGCCACCGTGGGGAGCAGCGGCTTGGCGCGTTCGTCCTGCAGCCGGCGCAGGGCCTCGGCGCTGTGGAACACGAGGTCCAGCGGCAGCTGCGACAGCTCGATCTGCTCGAACCACTGGGCCGCCACCTGGCGCCGCACATCGGTCTGCCGGCCGGTGCGGCGGTGCTCGAGCACGATGGCCTCGATCACCGCTTCACGCAGGCGCTCCGCCTCGGCGAGCGCGACGACACCCAGTGCGGGCACGTAGCCGATGCAAGGCGTGTTCGCCGGGCCGCTCGACAGGAACGCGACATGGCGACTGCGGCGCGGCGGGTGCAGCACCGCGTCGCTGCCGCCCGGGAGGTCGACGTCGAGCGTGTGCCGCTCGAACGCCGGCGGATCGCTGACCTGCACGGCCTCGAGGTAGCGGCCCTTGTCGATCAGGTGCGACTGCACCGCCTGCGTCATGCGCCGCGCCATCGCCTGCGCGCTGCTGCCCAACCACGCCATCTCCGGAAAGGCCAGCGAAGTGACCACGGTTTCGCCGGACACGGTGATCAGTTCGAAGAAGGCGAGGCTGGATGGAATGGGAAGGGTCCTGTGGGCGCGAACGAAATTGGCGCAGATTCTGCCTCAAGGGTCTGGCGGTTCGACGCGGCGGAAAGCAGAACGCCCGGCATGGCCGGGCGTTCCTTGGGGTGCGGAGAAGCCGTGGAGGCTTACACGTCGATATTCGCCGCCCGCAGCGCGTTCTGCTCGATGAACTCGCGACGCGGCTCCACCTCGTCGCCCATCAGCATCGTGAACACGCGATCCGCTTCGATCGCATCGTCGATCTGCACGCGCAGCAGACGGCGCACCGCCGGATCCATCGTGGTCTCCCACAGCTGCTCGGGGTTCATCTCGCCCAGACCCTTGTAGCGCTGGCGCGAGGTGGCGCGTTCGGCTTCGCTGATCAGCCACTTCATGGCCTGGCGGAAGTCGTCGACCTTTTCTTCCTTGCCGCGTTCGCCCTCGCCGCGCTTCACCAGCGCGCCTTCGGTGCTCAGCAGGCCGCGGAAGGTGTTGGCGGCTTCGGCCAGCGCGGCGTAGTCGGCGCCGTGCACGAAGTCCTGCGTGAGCACGCTGCTCTTGATGTTGCCGTGGTGGCGGCGGCTGATGCGCAGCAGCGGCTTGTCGGTGCGGGCGTCGAACTCGCTGCTCACCTCGGCGGGGATGCCGGTGGTGTTGAGCTCGCGCAGCTTGGCCTGCAGCGCAATGGCCGAAGCCTCGGCGGCGGGCGTGGTGTCCAGGTCGAGCGCCACGCCGTCGGCAATGGCGCGCAGCGCCTCGGCGTCCATGAAGTTGCGCAGGCGTGCAATGACGGCCTCTGCCACCTGGTGCTTGCGCGCCAGCTCGCCCAGGGTGTCGCCGCTCAGCGTGGTCGAGTTGGCGCCGCCGGTCTCGATGCTCGCGTCCTTCAGTGCCACCTTGAGCAGGAAGGCGTCCAGCGCGGGGCCGTCCTTCAGGTACTGCTCTTCCTTGCCGACCTTGACCTTGTACAGCGGCGGCTGCGCGATGTAGATGTGGCCGCGCTCGACCAGCTCGGGCATCTGCCGGTAGAAGAAGGTCAGCAGCAGCGTGCGGATGTGGGCGCCGTCGACGTCGGCGTCGGTCATGATGATGATGCGGTGGTAGCGCAGCTTGGCGACGTTGAAGTCGTCCGCGCCGCCGCCCGCCGTGGTCGCGCCGGCGCGGCCGATGCCGGTGCCCAGTGCGGTGATCATGGTGAGAATTTCGTTGCTGGTGAGCAGCTTCTCGTAGCGCGCCTTCTCGACGTTCAGGATCTTGCCGCGCAGCGGCAGGATGGCCTGGAACTTCCGGTCGCGGCCCTGCTTGGCGGAGCCGCCGGCGGAGTCACCCTCCACCAGGTAGACCTCGCACAGCGCCGGATCTTTTTCCTGGCAGTCGGCCAGCTTGCCGGGCAGGCCCATGCCGTCGAGCACGCCCTTGCGGCGCGTCATTTCGCGGGCCTTGCGGGCGGCTTCGCGGGCACGGGCGGCCTCGACGATCTTGCCGCAGATGATCTTGGCGTCGTTCGGGCGTTCCTGCAGGTAGTCGGTCAGCAGCTTGCCGACGATGTCTTCCACCGGCGCGCGCACTTCGCTGGACACCAGCTTGTCCTTGGTCTGGCTCGAGAACTTGGGCTCGGGCACCTTCACGCTCAGCACGCAGCACAGGCCTTCGCGCATGTCGTCGCCGGTGACTTCGACCTTCGCCTTCTTGGCGAACTCGTTCTCTTCGATGTACTTGTTGATGACGCGGGTCATCGCGGCGCGCAGGCCCGTCAGGTGGGTGCCGCCGTCACGCTGCGGAATGTTGTTGGTGAAGCACAGCACCTGCTCGTTGTAGCCGCTGTTCCACTGCATCGCCACTTCGACGCCGATGTGCGTGCCGGGGATGCCGCCGTAGGTGTCGGCCGGGCGCTCGCCCTCGGCGTAGAACGAGTTCGGGTGCAACACGGTCTTGCCCTTGTTGATGAACTCGACGAAACCGCGCACGCCGCCGGCGCCCGAGAAGTCGTCTTCCTTGCCGGTGCGCTCGTCCTTCAGGCGGATGCGCACGCCGTTGTTCAGGAAGCTCAGTTCGCGCAGGCGCTTGCTGAGGATCTCGTAGTGGAAGTCCGAGTTCTCCTTGAAGATCTCGGTGTCGGGCAGGAAGTGAACCTCGGTGCCGCGCTTGTCGGTGTCGCCGATGATCTTCATGGGCGAGACTTCAACGCCCTGCACCGTCTCGAGCAGGCGGTTCTGCACGAAGCCGCGGCTGAATTCGAGTTCGTGGATCTTGCCTTCGCGGCGCACCACCAGGCGCAGCATGACGCTCAGCGCGTTCACGCAACTCACGCCCACGCCGTGCAGGCCGCCCGACACCTTGTAGCTGTTCTGGTTGAACTTGCCGCCGGCGTGCAGTTCGGTCAGGGCAATTTCGGCGGCCGAGCGCTTGGGCTCGTGCTTGTCGTCCATCTTCACGCCGGTCGGGATGCCGCGGCCGTTGTCGGTGACGGAGATCGAGTTGTCGGTGTGGATGGTCACGACGATGTCGTCGCAATGGCCCGCCAGCGCCTCGTCGATGGAGTTGTCCACCACTTCGAAAACCAGGTGATGCAGGCCGGTGCCGTCGGAGGTGTCGCCGATGTACATGCCGGGGCGCTTGCGCACGGCCTCGAGGCCTTCGAGGATCGTGATCGAGCCTTCGCCGTAGCTGGTGTCGGCGGCAATGGCCTCGGGCGGCACGACCTGCACTTCAGGCGTGTAGACCGGCTCGGTGTGCGGCACTTCGGGCTTGTTTTCTTCAGCACTCATTCGGATATTCCTCTGTCTCTCACGGCATTCACGTGATTTTTCGGGCTCTCAAAAGCTCAATTCGCCGCCTCTTGAAAGCGCAAACCCGCGGAGGGCCGCGGGCTGTGTGCGCAAGGCGCTTCGGGGTCTGTCTGCTAGATACGCATCGGCATCACGACGTACTTGAAGGATGCGTTCTCGGGAATGGTCAGCAGCGCCGAACTGTTGGAGTCGGCCAGGTCGAGCTTGACCATGTCCTGGTCCATGTTGGACAGCGCGTCGATCAGGTAGGTGACGTTGAAGCCGATCTCGATGGCGTCGCCGCCGTAGTCGATGTCGAGTTCGTCCTGGGCTTCTTCCTGCTCGGCGTTGTTGGACGCGATGCGCAGGGTGCCCGGCTCGATGTTCAGGCGCACGCCCTTGAACTTCTCGCTGGTCAGGATGGCGGTGCGCTGCAGGCTGGCCAGCAGCGGCGCGCGGCCCAGGGTGACGGTGTTCTTGTGGTTCTTGGGAATCACTCGGTTGTAGTCGGGGAACTTGCCCTCGACCAGCTTGGTGACGAACTCCATGCCGCCGAAGCTGAACTTGGCCTGGTTGTTGGCGAACTGCATCTCGATGGCGCCTTCGGCGTCGGACAGCAGGCGCTGCATTTCCAGCACGGTCTTGCGCGGAAGAATGACTTCCTGGCGCGGCACTTCGACGTCGAGCGTGGCCGACGAGAACGCCAGGCGGTGGCCGTCGGTGGCCACCAGGCTCAGCTGCTTGCCTTCGGCCACGAACAGGATGCCGTTCAGGTAGTAGCGGATGTCGTGCACGGCCATGGCGAAGGAGACCTGCGAGAGCAGGTCCTTCAGCGTCTTTTGCGGCACGCTGAACACGGGGCCGAAATTGGCGGCTTCCTGCACCAGCGGAAAGTCTTCGGCGGGCAGCGACTGCAGCGTGAAGCGGCTCTTGCCGCCCTTGAGCACCAGCTTGCTGGCGCTCGACTCCAGGCTCACGGTCTGGTCGGACGGCATGGTGCGCAGGATGTCGATGAGCTTGCGCGCGCCGATGGTCGTGGTGAAGTTGCCTTCGTCGCCGCCGAGCTCGGCGGTGGTGCGGATCTGGATCTCGAGGTCGCTGGTGGTCAGCTGCAGCTGGCCGCCGGTCTTGCGGATCAGCACGTTCGCCAGGATCGGCAAGGTGTGACGCCGCTCGACGATGCCCGCCACCGACTGCAGCGCGGCGAGGACTTTGTCTTGGTTTGCCTTCAAAACGATCATGTCTTCTTCCTCTTCTCTATCTCTTTGAATCAGCTTGTAAGACGCCATTCTCCGCTGTTGCAGGAGGCATCCTGGATGACATCCGGCTTCAGCCCTTGAGCGTCTGCTCGAGCACGTGGAGCTGCTGGTTGAGTTCGGTGAGCTGCTGGCGCTCGCCCGAAATCTTGCGCACCGCGTGCAGCACCGTCGTGTGGTCGCGACCGCCGAACAGCTCGCCGATTTCCGGCAGGCTCTTCTGCGTGAGCTCCTTGGCCAGGTACATCGCGATCTGCCGCGGCCGCGCAATGCTGGCCGGACGTTTCTTGCTGTACATGTCGGCGACCTTGATCTTGTAGTAGTCGGCCACCGTTTTCTGGATATTCTCGACGGAGATCTGCCGATTCTGGATCGACAACAAGTCACGCAGCGCCTCGCGCGCCAGGGCGATCGAGATCTCTTTCTGGTTGAAGCGCGAATAGGCCAGGATCTTGCGCAGCGCGCCTTCGAGCTCGCGCACGTTGGAGCGCACGTTCTTGGCGACGAAGAAGGCCACTTCCTCGGGCATTTCGGCCGATTCGGCGCGTGCCTTGTTGATCAGGATGGCCACGCGCATCTCGAGCTCGGGCGGCTCGATGGCCACCGTCAGGCCCGAGTCGAAGCGCGAAACCAGGCGCTCGTGGATGTCGGCCAGCCCCTTGGGGTAGGTGTCGCTGGTCATCACGATGTGGGATTTCTTGGCCAGCAGGGCCTCGAACGCGTTGAAGAACTCTTCCTGCGTCCGGTCCTTGTTGGCGAAGAACTGCACATCGTCGATCAGCAACAGATCGAGCGAGTGATAGCGTTCCTTGAACTCATCGAAAGTCTTGCGCTGATAGGCCTTGACCACATCCGAGACGAACTGCTCGGCGTGGATGTAGAGAACTTTGGAATCGGCGCGGTCGGCGAGCAGCCGGTTGCCCACCGCGTGCATCAGGTGGGTCTTGCCCAGGCCGACGCCGCCGTAGATGAAAAGAGGGTTGTAAAGATGGCCCGGCATGCCGGCCACGTGCATGGCCGCGGCGCGCGCCATGCGGTTGGCCGTGCCTTCGACCAGGGTGTCGAAAGTGAGCCCGGAGTTGAGCCGGTTCTTGAAGCCGGCGGCGGCGGGTTCCTCGCCCGGGCCGGCCACGTCACGCGGCACGTCGGTTTCGGTCATGACCGCCACGGGCGCAGAGCGCACGGGCGTTTCGCGAGGAGCAAGCGCTAACTCGACGGCCACTGGCTGGCCGTACATCTTCTCGGCCATGGCCGCGATCTTGCCGGCGTACTGGGCCCGGATCCAGTCGAGCTTGAACCGGTTGGCGACGAACACGGTCATGCGCGACAGGTCGTCGGCGACCTGTGCGGTCAGGGGCTTGATCCAGGTGTTGAACTGTTGCTCGGACAGCTCCTGCGCGAGCTGGTCGACGCAGGCCTGCCAGAGGCTTTCGCCGATGCCGTCAGTCGACATGGGCGCTTGAAAAAGTGATGAGACCCTCGGGCATTTCTTGGTATAGGTATTGTGGATATTCTCTGCTGGAAGGCGCCCGGCATTCTAACTTGTCAAAACCTTATCCACACGCTGTCCCGGACGCCGAAAGGCCCGCAAATCCAGTCGAAGATTGTTCCGGCGGCCAATGTTTGCGATAATTGCGGGTTTCCCTGAAAACCTCTTTGCGTCGTTCTTCGGGGTTCATCCCAACACGCTCCCCCGGCGCCCCGCAGGTTGCTCATGCTTTTCAGGCAGAGAGCCCGCGCGAACAGGGAATTAGGAAATCATCATGAAACGCACTTATCAAGCTTCCAAAGTCCGCCGCGCCCGTACCCACGGCTTCCTGGTCCGCATGAAGACCCGCGGCGGCCGTGCCGTCATCAACGCACGCCGCGCCAAGGGCCGCAAGCGCCTGGCCGTCTGACGGCAGCCCACCTGCCGTTGCCAGCAGCCGACACGTCAGCGCCAGTTCCCGCAGCCGGCGCGTCCGGCCCGACCGGTAACGACATGCGCGGCCCGGCTTCCATGCAGCGGCTCAAGACCCGCGCGCAATTCCAGGCCGTCCTCGCAGGTGCCACCGTGGCGCGCACTGCTCATTTCGCATTGCATCGCTGTGCGCTCGATTTCGCATCGGGCGCACCGCCGTTGTTCGCGTCCGACGACGTCTGGCTGGGTGCCATGGTGCCCAAGCGCTGGGCGCGTCGCGCGGTCACGCGCAACGCCATCAAGCGTCAGATCTACGCCGTGAGCGCTGCTCCCGGTGTTGCCTTGCCACGTGCCGCGCACGTGGTGCGGCTGCGCGCGGGCTTCGATCGCAAGGAATTCGTGAGCGCCACCTCGGACAAGCTCAAGAGCGCCGTTCGCGCCGAACTCCAGCAACTGCTGGCTCGGGCCGCGCGCCCGTCCGCGCCCGCGCCGCGCCGGCCCCCCGCCGCTTCGGGGCCCTCTTCCGCGTCTTCTTCGTCCTCATCATGAAACGCCTGCTGATCGGCTTCGTGAAGGCCTACCGTCTGCTGCTGAGCCCCTGGCTCGGCCAGTCGTGCCGCTTCACGCCGACCTGCTCCGTGTATTCGATCGAGGCGCTCGAGGTGCATGGCGCGCTCAAGGGCAGCTACCTCACTGTGCACCGCATCGCGCGATGCCAGCCCTGGTGCCAGGGCGGGCACGATCCGGTTCCACCGAAATCACAGCGTCGCACTGACAAGTCAGGCTCGCTGTTTTCGTCTCTTCTCTCCTCCGACAAGAAGTCTTCGTCATGAACGATATCCGCCGCACGATACTGTGGGTGATTTTTGGGTTCTCGCTGGTGCTGCTGTGGGACCAATGGCAGGTCTTCAACGGCAACAAGCCGACCTTCCTGCCGTCGAGCAAGCCGGCCGTCACCGCCCCGGCCGCCGGCACCACGCCCGCCACCGCCAACGGCGTGCCCACCGCTGCCGCCGGCAACGCGGGCGCCGTGCCCACGCAAGCCACGCCGCCGCGGCCGGTGAAAAGGTCCGTGTCACCACCGACCTGTTCAAGGCGACGATCGACAGCGAAGGCGCCACGGTCAACCACCTGGAGCTGCTGAAGTACGACGAGGCCGACCGCACCAAGCACGTGGTGCTGTTCGAGAACGACTCGCCGGCCACGCGCTACATCGCGCAGACCGGCCTGCTGAACCCGGTGGCCGGCGAGGCCTTCCCCAACCACCTGACGCAGATGACGCCGAAGCCCGGCCCGCGTGAAATGGCCGACGGCCAGAACACGCTGGAAGTGAGCTTCGAAAGCGCCCCCGTCGGCGGCCTGAAGTACACCAAGACCTACGTGTTCCACCGCGGCGACTACGCCATCGGCGTGCGCCACGAAGTCACGAACGTGGGCGACCAGCCGCGCGACGCGCAGCTGTACATGCAGCTGCTGCGCCACGGCACCGTGGCCGCAGGCACCATGTTCGGCACCAACACCTTCACCGGCCCGGCCGCGTACACCAACGAAAAGAAGTTCCACAAGCTCGACTTCAAGGACATCGCCAAGGGCAAGATCGAACCGCCGCCGCCGGCCAACGACGGCTGGATCGCGATGGTGCAGCATTACTTCGCGTCGGCCTGGCTGCTCAAGGGCGACCCGGTCAGCGAACAGCTGCGCCGCGAGTTCCGCGTGAAGGACCTGGGCGACAACCTCTTCACCGTGGCCATGGTGGCCACGCTGCCGAAGCTGGCGCCGGGCGCCACGCAGGTCGTGAACAGCGCGCTGTTCGCCGGTCCTGAAGAAGAAAAGAAGCTCGAAGCCATCGCGCCGGGCCTGGACCTGGTGAAGGACTACGGCATCTTCGCGATCATCTCCAAGCCGCTGTACTGGCTGCTCACCCAGCTGCACGGCATCCTGGGCAACTGGGGCTGGTCGATCGTCGCGCTGGTGGTGCTGCTGAAGGCGGCCTTCTACTGGCTCAACGCCAAGGCCTACGCCAGCATGGCCAAGATGAAGGCCATCAACCCGAAGATCATGGAAATGCGCGAGCGGCTGAAGGACAAGCCGCAGGAAATGCAGCAGGAAATGATGCGGATCTACAAGACCGAGAAGGTCAATCCGATGGGCGGCTGCTTCCCCATCGTGATCCAGATCCCGGTGTTCATCGCGCTGTACTGGGTGCTGCTGTCGTCGGTCGAAATGCGTCACGCCCCGTGGATTCTCTGGATCACCGACCTGTCGGCACCGGACCCCTGGTACATCCTGCCGATCGTCATGACGGCCACCTCGCTGTTCCAGACCTGGCTCAACCCGACGCCGCCGGACCCGATGCAGGCCAAGCTGATGTGGATCATGCCGCTGGCGTTCAGCGTGATGTTCATCTTCTTCCCGGCCGGCCTGGTGCTGTACTGGATCACGAACAACACGCTGTCGATCGCGCAGCAGTGGTTCATCAACAAGCGCCTGGGCGTGCTCGGTACCAAGAAGTAGCCGGACACCACCCCCGCCAATCCCCGAAGGGCCGCGTAAGCGGCCCTTTTTGCTGAAAGAATCCGCACCATGCTCGCCCGCACCACAGACCCCATCGTCGCCATCGCCACTGCCTCGGGGCGCGGGGCGGTCGGCATCGTGCGGGTGTCGGGCGCGAGGCTGGCGCCGCTGATCGACGCGATCTGCGGCCGCGCGCTCAAGCCGCGCGAAGCCACCTACCTGCCGTTTCGCGACGCGGGCGGCGAGCCGGTCGACCACGGCCTGGCCATCCACTTTCCCTCGCCGAATTCGTTCACCGGCGAAGACGTGCTCGAGCTGCAGGCGCACGGCGGCGCGGTCGTGCTGCAGCTGCTGCTGGCGCGCTGCCTCGAGGCGGCGGCCGAGCCCGATGCGGTCACCGGCCGCCCTCGCCTGCCCGGCCTGCGCGTGGCCGAGCCGGGCGAGTTCAGCCAGCGGGCGTTTCTCAACGGCAAGATCGACCTGGCGCAGGCCGAGGCCATTGCCGACCTGATCGACGCGAGCACCGAGGCCGCCGCGCGCAGTGCCGGGCGCTCGCTGTCGGGCGCTTTCTCGCGCGAGATCCACACGCTGCGCGATGCGCTGATCCACCTGCGCATGCTGGTCGAGGCCACGCTCGATTTTCCGGAAGAGGAAATCGACTTTCTGCAGAAGGCCGACGCGACCGGACAGCTCGCCAGGCTGCAGGCGCAACTCGCCGCCGTGCAGCAGCGCGCGCGCCAGGGGGCGCTGCTGCGCGAAGGCATCAAGGTGGTGATCGCGGGCCAGCCGAACGCGGGCAAGAGTTCGCTGCTCAATGCGCTGGCCGGCGCCGAGCTGGCCATCGTGAGCGCGGTGGCGGGCACCACGCGCGACGTGGTGTCGCAGACCATCCAGATCCACGGCGTGCCGCTGCACGTGGCCGACACCGCCGGCCTGCGCGAAAGCAGCGACGAGGTCGAGCAGATCGGCGTGGCGCGCGCCTGGGGCCAGATCGAGAGCGCCGACGCCGTGCTGTTCCTGCACGACCTGACGCGCGCCGACATGCCCGACTACGCCGCCGCCGACGCAGAAATCCTCGCCGGCCTGCGGCAAAAGCTGCCGGCCAGCGTGCCGGTGCTCGACGTCTGGAACAAGCAAGACGCTGCGCCGGCGGCCCGGCCGGCCGAGGGCATCGCGATGTCCGCCAAGACCGGCCTGGGCATCGAGGCCCTGCGCGAGCAGCTGCTGGCCATGGCCGGCTGGCAGGCCGTGCCCGAGGGCGTGTACCTCGCGCGCGCTCGCCATGTGCAGGCGCTGGCCCAGGTCGAAACGCACCTGGCGCTGGCCGCCGGCCACCTCGCGGCGCAGGCCCAGCTGCTCGACCTGCTGGCCGAAGAATTGCGGCTGGCGCAGAACGCGCTGAACGAAATCACCGGGGAGTTCGGCGCCGATGACCTGCTGGGAGTCATCTTTTCGCGCTTTTGCATTGGGAAATAGAGACAGCGTCCTGAAAAACGTAAACATCTGTAGCCCAATCTCATGGCCATCGCGGATACTTCGGCACTGATGCGGGGTTGAGAAAAGCATGTCCATCCAGAACCTGAGCCGCGCCATCGCGGAAAACATGAGCACCGACGCTTTTGCGTTGACGTTCAGCGTCCAGCAATGGGAAACGCTGGCGGGCTACCTGCAGCCCATCGACACCAGCGTCGGCGACGTGCTGATCGAGCAGGGCACGCCCGACCGCTCGGTGTTCTTCATCGAGAGCGGCGCCATCAGCGTGCACCGCGTCAGCAGCAAGGAGCAGATGCGCCTTGCCGTGCTCACGCCGGGTTCGGTGGTGGGCGAAGGCTCGTTCTTCTCGCGCCTGCCGCATTCGGCCAACGTGGTGGTCACCGGCGCGGGCCGCGTGTGGCGGCTCAACGCGATCCGCTTTGCCGAGATGACGAACCGCCAGCCCAACCTGGCGCTGGAAATCGCGATGGCGCTGGGCGCCGTGATCGCCAAGCGCATGGCGCATCGCTCCAAGCGCGTCGCCGTCACCTGAGCCCGGCCGCCGCGGTCAGGCCTTCAAGAAGCGCGATGCGGGCACTGGAGCCGGCACGCGTGCAGCCCATTTCGTTTTCGGTTCCCGAGAGTAGTCAGTAAGTAAGCCATGGCCTTGATCTGTCCGGTCTGCAGCACGGAAAACCGTGACGGCGCGAATTTCTGCAGAAGCTGCGGCGTCACGCTGTCCGCCACGCCGACCCGGATTCCCCCACCCCCACCCCCGAGCCCCGAGCGCGAATGGGCCACCACCGCGCCGGCCCAGCTGCGCGCGCCGACCATTCCGGCGCCGCTCTTCGACCCCGGCGAGCCCGAGCCCCGGCGCTCGTTCTTCGGAAAGTCGTCGGCCCCGGCGCCGTCGGACGAGCAGCAGACGGTGATCATGGCCTACGACGATCCCCCGCCGCCGCCCGCGCCCCCTGCCTCGTCGACATCGGGCTACGAGACGGCGCGGCAGGAACGGGCCGAACGCAAGCGCACCCGGGTCAAGGTCCGGCGGCCCGTCGAGCGGCCGCCGCGCAAGCGGGTGATCCTGCTGTGGCTCGGCCTGCTGGTGGTGGCGGTGATGATGATGGTGGCGGGCTGGTATGGCTATGGAACCCGCAGCAAGGCGCCCACGGCGGCCGAGGATGCCGAATCCGCGGTGTCGGCCCCGGCCGCCGAAATCGCGCTGGCGGCGGCGCAGCCGGCGCCAGCCCCGGCGCCGCACCCGCGGTG
>NZ_MOWM01000036.1 GCF_016082275.1 Variovorax sp. E3 | reverse complement strand
GGGCACGCCCTGCCCGCCCCCATCCCAGCCTTCCCCCAGAGGGGGAAGGAGCAATACGGGGCCATCTCCTCGGCGGCTTTCGGGGCATGAGAAAATGTCCGGTTTCCCCGAACACAGTCAGGACACCCCATGGACGCAGAACAGATCAACCAAATCAGCGCAATGCTCGCGGACCTGACCGTCCGTACGGTCGATTTACGGAGGTATCTTTGACTACGATGCCAAAGCTGAACGACTGAGGACAGTCAACGCATCGCTCGAAGACCCGAACGTCTGGAACGACCCCAAGAAGGCCCAGGAACTGGGCAAGGAAAAGAAGTCGCTCGACGATGTGGTCGTCACGCTCGATCGGCTCACCAACGGCCTGTCGGACAACACCGAGCTCTTCGAGATGTCGAAGGCCGACGGCGACATGGACGGCCTGCAGGCCATTGCCGATGACGCCTCCGCGCTCGAAGCCGACATCAAGCAGCTCGAATTCCGCCGGATGTTCAACAACCCGGCCGACCCGCTGAACGCTTTTGTCGACATCCAGGCCGGCGCCGGTGGCACCGAGGCCTGCGACTGGGCCAGCATGCTGCTGCGCCAGTACCTGAAGTACGCCGAGCGCAAGGGCTTCAAGACGCAGATCGAAGACGAACGCCCGGCGACACCGCCGGCATCAAGGGCGCGACCATCAAGGTCGAGGGCGACTACGCCTTCGGCCTGCTGCGCACCGAGACCGGCGTGCACCGCCTGGTGCGCAAGTCGCCGTTCGACTCGTCGGGCGGTCGCCACACCAGCTTTGCCAGCATCTTCGTGTACCCGGAAATCGATGACTCGATCGAGATCGACATCAACCCTTCCGACGTGCGCACCGACACCTTCCGCGCCAGCGGCGCGGGCGGCCAGCACATCAACAAGACCGACTCGGCCGTGCGCCTGACGCACATTCCGACCGGCATCGTGGTGCAGTGCCAGGACGGCCGCAGCCAGCACAGCAACCGCGACGTGGCGTGGAAGCGCCTGCGCTCGCGCCTGTACGACCACGAGATGCGCAAGCGCCAGGAAGAGCAGCAAAAGCTCGAGGACAGCAAGACCGACGTGGGCTGGGGCCACCAGATCCGCAGCTACGTGCTGGACAACAGCCGCATCAAGGACCTGCGCACCAACGTCGAAGTCTCGGCCACCCAGAAGGTGCTGGACGGCGACCTGGACGTGTTCATCGAAGCCTCTTTGAAGCAAGGCGTGTAATTTTCATGAGCCTGACGAACGGCAAGGTCGAAGCCTTCATCTTCGACATGGACGGCACCATGATCGACTCCATGCCCTGGCATGCGCGGTCGTGGGTCGAATTTGCGCAGAACCACGGCGTGAAGCTCGACGTGAGCGAGATCCTTGCGCGCACCACCGGCCGCACCGGCACGGAGAGCATGCGCGAGCTTTTCGAACGCGAGCTGTCCGACGCCGAATGTCAGGCCATGGTGCACGAGAAGGAAGAAATCTACCGCGCCATGTTCCACGACAACTTCACCGAGGTGGCGGGCTTTACCGCCTTTGCCAAGGCGGCGGTTGCGCGTGGACTCAAGGTGGCGGTGGGCACGGCCGGCGACAAGCACAACATCGAGTTCGCGATGTCGCGCCTGAAGATGGACCCACTGCCGCTGGCCATCGTGGGCGGCGACGAGGGTTTCACCGGCAAGCCCACGCCCGCGATCTTTCTCGAAGCCGCGCGCCGCATCGGCGTGGCGCCCGAGCGCTGCATCGTCTTCGAAGACGCGCCCTTCGGCATCGAGGCCGCGCGCCGCGGCGGCATGCGCGCCGTGGCCGTGTGCAGCACCCATACCGCCGCCGAGCTTGCCGGCCCCCATGTGATTGCCGCGGTTTGCGACTACAACGAACTCGCCCATTCGAATTTTCTGGAGACACTCGATGCTGATGCGTGACGCTCAAGGGCAACCGATTGCCATTCGCCGCGAAGACTATGCCGCACCGGCCTACTGGATCGACACCGTCGACCTCACCTTCGACCTGGACCCCGCCAAGACCCGCGTGCTCAACCGCATGCAGATGCGCCGCAACCCCGAGGTGCCGGTGCAGCCGCTGCGCCTGGACGGCGACGAGCTGAACCTGGCCCGCGTGCTGGTCAACGGCCAGGGCGCATCGTTCCGCATGGAGGGCGAGCAGCTCGTCATCGACGGCCTGCCCGACACGTTCGAGCTCGAGCTCTTCACCACCTGCTGCCCCATCAAGAACACCAAGCTGATGGGCCTGTTCGTGAGCGAAGACACCTTCTTCACGCAGTGCGAAGCCGAGGGCTTTCGCCGCATCACCTATTTCCTCGACCGTCCGGACGTGATGGCGATGTACACCGTCACGCTGCGCGCCGCCAAGGCCGCCTACCCGGTGCTGCTGTCGAACGGCAACCTGGTCGAGCAAGGCGAGCTGCCCGAAGGCCGCCACTTCGCCAAGTGGGTCGACCCCTTCAAGAAACCCAGCTACCTGTTCGCCCTGGTGGCGGGCAAGCTGGTGGCGCGCGAGCAGCGCATCAAGGCGCGCAACGGCAAGGAGCACCTGCTGCAGGTGTACGTGCGCGCCGGCGACCTCGACAAGACCGAGCACGCGATGAACTCGCTGATCAACTCGGTGCTGTGGGACGAGTCACGCTTCGGCCTGCCGCTGGACCTGGACCGCTTCATGATCGTCGCCACCAGCGACTTCAACATGGGCGCCATGGAGAACAAGGGCCTGAACATCTTCAATACGAAGTACGTTCTGGCCAACCAGGCCACCGCCACCGACGCCGACTACAGCAACATCGAAAGCGTGGTCGGCCACGAGTACTTCCACAACTGGAGCGGCGACCGCGTGACCTGCCGCGACTGGTTCCAGCTGTCGCTGAAAGAAGGCCTCACCGTCTTCCGCGACCAGGAGTTCAGCCAGGACCTGTGCGCCGACGCCTCGGCCCGCGCCGTCAAGCGCATCGAGGACGTGCGGGTGCTGCGCACCGCCCAGTTCCCCGAAGACGCGGGCCCCATGGCCCACCCGGTGCGGCCCGACAGCTACATCGAGATCAGCAACTTCTACACCGTCACCATCTATGAAAAGGGCGCCGAAGTCGTCCGCATGATGCAGACGCTGGTCGGCCGCAAGGGCTTCGAGAAGGGCATCACCCTGTACTTCGAGCGCCACGACGGCCAGGCCGTGACCTGCGACGATTTCGCCCAGGCCATTGCCGACGCCAACCCCGATTCGGAACTGGCCCGCCTGCTGCCCCAGTTCAAGCGCTGGTACAGCCAGGCCGGCACGCCGCGCCTTGCGGCCCACGGCGTGTACGACCCCGCCAACCGCAGCTACACCCTGAGCGTGGTGCAGAGCTGCCCGCCCACGCCCGGCCAGCCGACCAAGGAACCCTTCGTCATTCCGCTGAACGTGGGCCTGCTCGACGCCAACGGCCGCGAACTGCCGCTGCAGCTCGAAGGCGAAAGCGACGTGACCCGCGGCACGCGCACCCTGGTGCTGTCGCGCGCCGGCGAGCAGATCACCTTCGTGGGCCTGGACGCCGAGCCCGTGCCTTCGATCTTGCGCGGCTTCAGCGCGCCGGTGATCCTGGACTTCGAGTACACCGACGCCCAGCTGCTCACCCTGCTGGCCAACGACCCCGACCCGTTCAACCGCTGGGAAGCCGGCCAGCGCCTGGGCCTGCGCGCCGCGCTGCAGGGCATTGCCGCCCTGGCCACCGACGCCGCCCCGGTGCTGAACGACGCCTACATCGACGCCATGCGCAGCGTGCTGCGCAACCCGCAGCTCGATGCCGCCTTCAAGGAACTGGTGCTCACGCTGCCGTCGGAAACCTACATTGCCGAACAGCTCGACGTGGTCGACCCGCAGCGCGTGCACCTGGTGCGCGAAGCCATGCGCGCCCAGCTGGCCATCGCCCTCTTTTCCGACTGGCAATGGGCCTACGAAGAAAACCACGACACCGGCGCCTACAGCCCCGACCCGACCTCGTCGGGCCGCCGCGCGCTGGCCGGCATGGCGCTGAACTTTCTGTGCCTGGCGGCGCGCGCCTCGGGCGACGTCGTGTGGCCGGGCAAGACCCTGCAGCGGTTCAAGGACGCGGGCAACATGACCGACCGCTTCAACTCGCTCAACGCGCTCGTGTCGTCGGGCCACACCCTGGCGGCGCAGGCGCTGGCGCGCTTCCACGCCATCTTCAAGGACGAGGCGCTGGTCATCGACAAGTGGTTCTCGCTGCAGGCCGGCGCCACCGACCGCGGCGGCGACATCCTGCCGCTGGTCAAGCAGCTCATGAAGCACCCCGACTTCTCGCTGAAGAACCCCAACCGCGCGCGCAGCGTGATCTTTGCGTATTGCAGCGCCAACCCCGGCGCGTTCCACCGCCCCGACGCGGCCGGCTATGTGTTCTGGAGCGAACGCGTGATCGAGCTCGACGCCATCAACCCCCAGGTGGCCGCACGCCTTGCGCGCGCGCTCGACCGCTGGAGCAAGCTGGCCGAGCCGTACCGCAGCGCCGCGCGCGAGGCCATTGCCCGCGTGGCCGCCAAGCCCGACCTGAGCAAGGACACCCACGAGGTAGTGACCCGCGCCTTAGCTGGCAACTGAGCCGGCAACCAAGCAAGAAGAGACTGAACAGAAAGCATATGGCTCAACAGAAGATTTCCCTCACCCGCTACCTCGTCGAACAACAGCGCGCCGACGGCCTCATTCCCGGCCAGCTGCGCCTGCTGCTCGAAGTGGTCGCCCGCGCCTGCAAGAGCATCAGCCAGGCCGTGAACAAGGGCGCGCTGGGCGGCGTGCTCGGCACCGCCGAGAGCGAGAACGTGCAGGGCGAGATCCAGAAGAAGCTGGACATCATCGCCAACGAAGTGCTCATCGAGGCCAACGAATGGGGCGGCCACCTCGCGGCCATGGCCAGCGAGGAAATGGAATCCATCCACGTGGTGCCCAACCGCTACCCGCAGGGCGAATACCTGCTCATGTTCGACCCGCTGGACGGCAGCAGCAACATCGACGTGAACGTGAGCATCGGCACCATCTTCAGCGTGCTGAAGAAGCCCGACGACCACCCCGGCGTGCAGGAAGGCGACTTTCTGCAGGCAGGCACCCAGCAGGTGGCGGCCGGCTACTGCATCTACGGCCCGCAGACCACCCTGGTGCTGACCGTGGGCAACGGCGTGGCCATGTTCACGCTCGACCGCGAGCAAGGCAGCTTCGTGCTGACGCAGGAAGACATCCAGATTCCGGCGGACACCAAGGAATTTGCCATCAACATGAGCAACATGCGCCACTGGGACGAGCCCGTGAAGCGCTACATCGACGAGTGCCTGGCCGGCAAGGAAGGCCCGCGCGGCAAGGACTTCAACATGCGCTGGATTGCCAGCATGGTGGCCGACGTGCACCGCATCCTGATGCGCGGCGGCGTCTTCATGTACCCGTGGGACAAGCGCGAGCCCGAGAAGGCCGGCAAGCTGCGCCTGATGTACGAAGCCAACCCCATGAGCTGGCTGGTCGAGCAGGCCGGCGGCGCCGCAACCAACGGCAAGCAGCGCATCCTGGACCTGAAACCCACCAAACTGCACGAGCGCGTGAGCGTGATGTTGGGTTCTCGAAACGAAGTTGAGAGATTGACGCAGTACCACGCAGAGAAGGCCTGATTTTTTGGCTATAATCTGAGGCTTCGCCGGTGTAGCTCAGTCGGTAGAGCAGCTCATTCGTAATGAGAAGGTCGGGTGTTCGATTCATCTCTCCGGCACCAAAATTTGATAGTGGTATCAAGCAGTCAGGTCACCCCAAAAGGGTGGCCTTTTTGCTTTCTGCTGCGCCAAACAAGACGCGAAAAGAGCACACGACAACACTGAATGCACAGCATCGTGGCGTTGTAAAAGGGCTGTGCATGGCAAAAAATAGCTCATGGATACTCTGACGCCACTTCAGCGCAGCGAACGGATGAGTAGAGTGCGCGCCACTGGGACACGCCCCGAAGTAATCGTGCGTCGACTCATTCACGGCATGGGATATCGCTATCGGTTGCACAAAAAAGATCTTCCAGGGAAACCTGATCTAGTTTTTGTAGCCAGACACAAAATTATCTTTGTTCACGGCTGCTTTTGGCACAGACATGACGCCCCCACATGCCGCCTAGCACGGCTGCCAAAATCAAGGCTTGATTTTTGGATACCCAAGCTAGAAGAAAACAAAAGGCGAGACCTTGAAATCCAAAAAAAACTAGAGTCGACGGGCTGGAATGTAATGACAATCTGGGAGTGCCAAATTCGTGATAAAGAGGCACTCACACTAAGAATTAGAGAGTTTCTTGATTCATGAACGCAGTCGAATTATTCGTCGGTGCTGGCGGACTGGGAATGGCAGTTAGCCAGGCGGGCTTCAAACCTCAGCTTGTCGTTGATTGGGACCCTTGGGCTTGCGACACAATTCGTCAAAACAAAAAAGCTGGTCTTGCGCCATTTACTACCTGGCCACTCGTTCAAGGGGATGTGCGAGACGTCAGCTTCTCCAACATTTCAAAAACGATTGACCTCGTTACCGGCGGGCCACCTTGCCAACCCTTCTCCATGGGTGGGCTTCATCGTGCTTTTCTTGATGAGCGCGATATGTTTCCGCAGGCAATTCGCGCTGTCAGAGAGCTGCAGCCGAAGGCTTTCGTATTTGAAAACGTAAAAGGACTTACTCGCGCCAGCTTCTCGAGCTATCTTGAATATATCTGCCTTCAACTTCAATATCCAAGCCTAACCGCCAAAACCAAGGAGCCTTGGCACGATCACTTTCTTCGTTTAGAGGACTACAAGGCGCGAGGGAAAATTCGAGGACTTCAATATAAAGTCGCCATGCGGGTACTCAATGCCGCGAACTATGGAGTACCTCAAAAGCGTGAGCGAATTCTTATTGTTGGATTTCGATCCGACATGAATGTGACATGGGAATACCCAATTCACACCCACTCCAACGATGCATTGCTGTGGAGCCAATGGCGGAGTGGGGAATATTGGGAGCGCCACAAGGTCGCTAAGCGCCATCGGCCGGATGACGAATCTGGAAAGGCTCGTGCGCAGAAGCTCAAGGCTCCGCCAGCCGAGACCCCATGGGTTACCGTCAGAGATGCTATTGCGGACCTACCCGATCCCGAGCTCCATCCCTTGCTGGCAAAGGCGTTCCCCGATCATCGCTTTCAGCCTGGAGCTCGTACCTATCCAGGACATACGGGTAGCCCGCTTGATGAGCCTGCAAAGACACTTAAGGCCGGGGTTCATGGCGTTCCAGGGGGGGAGAATATGCTGCGTCGCACTGACGGTACGGTTCGCTACTTCACTGTCCGAGAAAGTGCACGTCTTCAGACATTTCCGGACGAGATGATCTTCCATGGCTCTTGGTCCGAGACGATGAGACAACTAGGGAATGCCGTTCCCACAAAGCTCGCCCATGTGATCGTGCAGCGTGTGCACGATCGCCTCAAAGGAACCTCTTAATTTTCTCCATCATCTTGGCGGAGCGTGGGTCAGAGGGCAGTTCCGAGAGCTTATCGATGCTCTCTTGAATCTTGGCCTCTGCTTTAGCACGTTGCTCAACGTTGCCCGCAGGACGCCCCCCTCGTCCTGGGTGAAGAGAATCCCACAGGGATGGAATCTGTCCTTCGCGCCTAACACCCACAACTTTGCTTCCAAAGCCCATGCCATTCCATGCGGGCCGGAAAGTAGCGATAAGAACTGATTCCGCCAGGGTCACATATGCGTCGTTCAACGCTAAAAATCGACAGCGAAAGTCTTCCAATCGAAATCCTGCATCAAGGCCCGCATCCTGAACTTCTCGAATCGATTCGCCGTGGTGTCCCAGACGGGTCCAAAGTCTTGCTTGACTGGTAGGCCGCGGACTGAATCCCTGTTTGACGTTTTCTCTCACCGCGCTGCCGATGTAAACAGGGTACTTGCCCCCGCCCTCCCCCCATCCAAAGCAACGAGCCTTGCATAGGCGGGGTGGTTGCCTAGGTAGTAAAGGGCATAAACCCCTGCGCCCGCGAATCTCTCTGCAGGCGGCAGTGCATGGAGCATCTGCTCCACAAGTTCTACGGCTAGTGTCACTCCGACGTTCTCGACAGCCAAAGGATCGAACGGCTCCATTTTTCACATTCCATAACGAATGCGATAAGCGTAACCGGACTTTGCAATCACTACCAAAGAAGATCGACTTTGCAACCTTCCTGCGCCAGAGAAACACTAGCGGCCGAATTTCACAACCATCAACACACGAGTCGACGAGAACTCATCGGACGTGACGGTGAAGTCATGGCTGTACCCGAGGAACGAGGCGTGCACGAGGAGCACTTCACGGCTACAAGACGCGGTTCAAGACCGATCCGAAGAAGGCCGTCGCAGAGGCGGACTTGATCATCAAGAACACCTACCGCACGTTGATGACGCGAGGCATGAAAGGGTGCTACGTCTACTGCAGCGACGAAGAAACCGCGAACTACTTTCGCGAGCGGTTGTCGCCGCTTGCGGCACTCACATAGGCGCCGCGTGGTCCGACGCGTTGATCCGCATCAGCACCTGCTGCGAAAGCTCGGCCACCTCATCAGCCAAGTCCGACGCAACCCACATCACGCTGTCCCGATTCACCTTCCCGATTCCGTCGAACCATTCGCTGCAGTCCCCGAAGCAACATTTCAGCAATGCTTGCAATTGGGTGGACTTTTTCTCAAGAAGATCGGCAGCGTCTGTGGGGGCAGCGGCGCTGCGGGATTGGGGCGTGGCTCGCCCGGCGATAATTTGATCAGCCATTCGATGTGCTCTCTTTCCAAAGTATGTGCACGTTGATTGGTCAGACGGCCATGGTGTTAGCGCACCTTGGCCGTCGCCTTTTGTGCCTCACATCGACATCGCTGCGGTGTGCGCATCAATGTCCCGCCGTGAGGCGCGGCGGTCATTGAATGTAAGAACAGAAGTGCGTTGGCGGAAGCCCCGCGCAGTGAACAAATTGGGGTTCACGCGGACTTTGATTCGAACCACTGCGATCAATGGGCCGCGTGTCGACGTGACTCATCAAGCCTTGGTTTTCTTGACCTTCGCACGGCCGTGCGCCGGCCGCGGTTTCTTGTGGTTCGGGTCCACGGCCCTCAGGGCTTCTGGCATCTTCTGTGCAATGGCAATCAAGGTCTTTGCCGCGCCAGTCGGCTCGCGACGCCCCTGCTCCCATTGCTGCAACGTACGCACCGACACGCCCAGCAGCTGCGCAAACCCGGCCTGCGACAAACCCGCGTTCTCACGCGCGGCAACGACCGGCGTGTAGACCTTGCGCGTCTTGCCCGCGCCCATTTCGCGTGCCGACTGCACCAGCAACGCCTCGAAGTCCTGGCTCGCTTCGAAGGCGGCCAGTTCGGCATCACTCATTGGCTTTTTCTGCGGCATCGCGCAACTCCTTCAAGGTTTCGCCAGAGATCGAATCGAGGTTCGCCTTGGCATAGATCAACATCAAGACGACTTCGTCGAACCTGCCGCGGTTGAAATAGACGATTCGCACGCCACCGCTCTTGCCCGATCCGGCACGGCTCCAGCGCACCTTGCGAACCCCGCCTGACTTCTGGACAAGATCTCCAGCGTCGGGGTTCTCCGAGATGTAGGCTGCGAACTCACCGCGCTCGTCCTCTGTCCAATAGTTCGGCCATAGCTTCTGAAAAGTTGGTGTTTCAACGACGGTGAGCATGCGCCCAAGACTACGCCATTGGCGTACATTCTACGCTTGCAGTACCGTGAAGCCCATCACGAATCCAGTATGAGAAATTCGCCATGCAAGACACGTCCATTGCTTCCACCTTGACCTCACCAGCCTTGCCCCAATGACTCGCGCACTCATCGCCCTGGCCTTCGCACTCACCGCTTCGCTCGCAACCGCGAAGCCCCTCGCCTACGAACCCGCCATCGTCACGTTGCAAGGCACGCTGCTCTCCGCAGACGGCATGACACCCGACGGCGCGAAGCTCAAGTTCCCCGCGATACGGCTCGCCAAGCCCATCTCCGCTCCAGAAGACGAGCCGCGCGACTGGCCCGCCGAGAAAAACGTGGTGCTGCTGCACATGGCACTCGACGAAAAGAACATGTTGGCGTTCAAGCGTCTCAAGGGACAAACGGTCAGGGTCACCGGCAAGCTCTTCCATTCGGACAACGGCAACCACCAGACAGACGTGCTGATCTTTCCCGCATCGATCACCCCCATCAAGTAAGCAGCCCGAATGACAAGCGCATCCACTACAAGCCATGCCGCGCATATTTCAAGCGTGGACATCACCACCCCGCCTGCCTACGATCTCCCGCGATGAACATCGAAAAACCCAAGGACGTGCTGCACAGCAGCCACACCTCCACCCAGCGCCGCATGGCCCCCGAGCCGCAGGTTCGCGACGAGCTGCCCGCCGACGCGGCAGCCATCGCGCAGCTGACGGCCGCCGCTTTCGCGAACGCGCCGCACACGAGCCACACCGAGCAATTCATCGTCGACGCGCTGCGGCGCACGGGGCAGCTCACGCTGTCGCTGGTCGCATTGAAGGGCGAAGACATCGTGGGGCATGTGGCGGTGTCGCCGGTGTCCGTTTCTTCGGGCGCGCGCGGCTGGTACGGGCTGGGGCCGATCTCGGTGGCGCCCGACCGGCAGGGGCAAGGCATCGGAGCAACGCTGATGCAGCGTGCGCTGCAACGCCTGCGCGAAGCCGGCGCGGCAGGCTGCGTGTTGCTGGGCGACCCGGCCTACTACGGGCGCTTCGGGTTCGTGGTGCGGCCGGGGCTGACGTTGCCGGGCGTGCCCGCGGAATACTTTCAGGCGATCTGCTTCAGCGGCGAGTGGGCGACGGGCGATGTGAAGTACCACGAGGCGTTCGACGCCACCGCGTAGCTGTGCGCACGGCGCATCGGAACGGCACCGGGCACGACACGACTTTTACCGAACCATCGTCCCGATAGCTCGCGCTCGCGCGCGCCAAGGCGCTAACGCAGCCGGGCGCCTTGCGCCTCGCCCAGCCACTTCGCCACCAGCGCGGGCACGACATCGGTCGCCCTGCCCTGCAGAAACGTGAAGCCGCGCGGCACGTCTTCCATGTCCAGCGCGACCAGCACCTTCTGCGCTTCGCGGTTCGCATACCGCACCAGCGACGCGGCCGGGTTCACGGTGAGCGACGTGCCCACCACCAGCACGCGCGCCGCGCTCTCCACATGCGCCTGGGCCGCCTCGAAGTTCTCGACGGCTTCGCCGAACCACACGATGTCGGGCCGCAGCTGCGTGCCATCTTCGCAGAGCTGCCCGATCTCGATCGGGTTGCCCTCGACGCAATAGCGCCTGGGCTGCGCGCCGGCCGAGCCGCGCACGTACGCGAGCTGGCCGTGCAGGTGCACCACGTGGCGCGAGCCCGCGCGCTCATGAAGCGCATCGACGTTCTGCGTGACGATGACCACCTCATACGCCTGCTCGAGCGACGCGATGGCGATGTGCGCGGCGTTCGGCTGCGCCTGCCACGCTTTCTGCCGGCGCTCGTTGTAGAAGGCCAGCACCGCCTCGGGGTGCTGGCGCCAGCCTTCGGGGCTGGCGAGCTCTTGCCAGGCATAGGTGTTCCACAGGCCCTTGGCATCGCGGAACGTCGGCAGGCCGCTTTCGGCGCTCACGCCGGAGCCGGAGAGGACGACGATTTTTCGGGCTGAAGGCCGGATTTAATTTCTTCTCCCACGGGTTTGAATCAGAAAGAATTAAGCAACGTACGCATGCGATTCGGGGACGACTTTTGTAGCGCAATCGAGGGCGCGGCGCCTCGTTATATTCGCGCGGGTCCGACGCTTGCTATTCGTTGCAACGCGCCGGCAAATCTCATCGACAACAAGGAGGACCGGATCCATGAAACACCCCAGACATCAACGCACGCTGCAAGCCATTGCCGCCGTCTTGCTCGGCCTTGCGGCCAGCGCCACGCTCGCCGCCGAGCCGGCCAACAAACCCGGCGCCGCCGAGTGCAAGAAGCTCGCGCCTTCGGCCAAGGACATCGGCGGCGACACCAATTTCTCCCACGCGGTGGCCAAGAAAAAAATCGACCTCGTGAAGAAGATGCTGGCCTGCGGCGCCGACGTGAACCTGAAGACGGACGAAGGCTGGTACCCCATCCACACAGCCGCCTACGACGGCTCCGCCGAGCTGATCGACCTGCTCGCCAAGCAAGGCGCCAACATCGACGCCAAGGGCGACTTCCAGGGCTGGACGCCGCTGCACATGGCGGTGGAGGGCCGCAACCTCGAAGGCGTGAAGGCGCTGCTCGCACTGGGCGCGAAGCGCGACGCCAAGGACGCCAGCGGCAAGACCGCCTACGAGAACGCGACGCGCAGCAGCGACAGGCAGGAGATCGCGGCGGCGCTCAAGTAAGCCGCCTTCATTCTTCTTCTTCGGCCGGGTTGAACACGCGGCGGTAGGCGTACAGGCCCGGCGCGCCACCGGTCATGACGAACAGCACGTTGGCGCCGGCCGCATAGCGCCCGGCCTTCACATCGGCCAGCAAGCCGCCGAAAGCCTTGCCGGAGTACACGGGGTCGAGCAGCAGGCCTTCGGTTCTGGCGAGCGTCTTCACGGCGTCGATCATCGCGTCGGTCGGAATGCCGTAGCCCGGGCCGCGGTGCGTGCCGTCGACTTCGATGTCGGCATCGCTCAGCGTGGCGTCCAGGCCCAGCAATGCGAGCGTGGCGGCCGTCAGTTCGCGCGTCTTGCCGCGCGCATCTTCACCGGCCAGCAGCGTGGAGAAAGAGCGCACGGTCGATGCCGGCCTGCCGAGCGCGCGAAAGCCCGCGGCCAGGCCGGCATGCGTGCCGCTGCTGCCGTTGGCGAGCACGACCTTCGTGAAGTCGAGCCCGCCGAGGGCTTCGGCCTGCTGCACGATCTCGGCGGCGCAGCGCGCATAGCCCAGCGCGCCCACCGCGGTCGATCCGCCCAGCGGCGCGACGTAGACGCGGCGGCCCTTGGCGCGCAACTCGGTGGCGCGCGCCTGGGCGACGGCCATGGTGTCGGCCCCCGCCGGCAGCGTGTGCAGGGTCGCACCGAGGATGTCGTTGAGCAGCATGTTGCCGTTGCGCTCGTAGTCGACGTCGTCGCGCGGCACGGGCCGCCCGAGCACCAGTTCGCAGGCCATGCCGGCGCGCGCGGCGGCCGCCGCCGTAAGGCGTGCGTGGTTCGACTGCAGGCCGCCGACGGTGATGACGGTGTCGGCCTTCTCGCTCGCGGCCTCGCCGAACAGGTACTCGAGCTTGCGCAGCTTGTTGCCGCCACCGCCGAGCGACATGTGGTCGTCGCGTTTCACGAAAAGCCGCACGCCGCGCAGCGACGCGCCCAGGTGCGCCTCCAGCCCCGCCATCCGCTGGATGGGCGTGGGCCCGTCGAGCAGGGAGAGCCGGGGAAAGCGGTCGATGTTCGGAATGGAGCGTGAAGACATGGTGGGGTTGCGTCAGTGCGTCGTCGGAGAAGAACGCATCGGCGCCACTGGCCGATGACGCGCGACTGTATGGCAAGCCGCGAAGCCGACGCGCGCGCGGGGTGTTCCCACGAACGACACGGCGCCCCGAGGCCGGACGGGAGTCGCGCCGGGCAAGACGACCGGTATCGCTTCACGGAACTTCCACATGGACTTCGCCGCGACTTCACCTGGGTCGCGCACACTGCGTCTCGACAGTGGTTCGGCGCTGGTAGAGGTAGAGACCAGGGAGAAAAA
Source organism: Variovorax sp. E3 (assembly GCF_016082275.1). Classification (GTDB taxonomy): domain Bacteria; phylum Pseudomonadota; class Gammaproteobacteria; order Burkholderiales; family Burkholderiaceae_C; genus Variovorax. The sequence goes on along the minus strand of NZ_MOWM01000036.1, from coordinate 40,606 downwards.
AAACCGCTCAGGGGACCGCCTCGATGCCGGCCACTGTCGCCCCCCAACATGCACACACACGAAGCGCCGGCTCGGCACGGCCTGGCGCTGGCGGCTCAGCCCTTCGCCGCGTCGTCCGGACCCGGGCTGCTCATCTTCTCGAGCAAATAGATGATGGCAACGCGCTCCGCCGGATTGAGAGCGCCGAAGGTCGCTTCGCTGATCTGCCGTGCGGAAGGGATCATCCGGTCGACGAGGCGTTGCCCTTCCTTCGTCAGCTGGATCAAGACCTTGCGGCCGTCTTCCGGGTCCGGAGACACCGCCAGCAGCTCGCGGGCCTTCAACCGGTCGACCACCCCTCGGGCCGTTGCCTGGTCGATCGCCGTCGCTCGCACGACGTCATTGAGCGAGCACGGAGAGCTGTCGCGCACGGCGCACAGTGCCACGAACTGCGCGGCGGTCAGTTGCGAATCCGGAATCAGCTGCTGGAAGATGGAGACGTGCGCCTGGTACGCGCGCCGCAGCAGGTGGCCGACCTGCGCCGAGAAGTCGTAGTGATCGTCGCGTGGCACGGAGGAAGCGGATTCAGTCACGGCGGTACAGCTTGAAATTTCAAATGGTATCCGCGAATCGGCCGGCCACCCCCCATGGCGGCGAAAGCAAAAGACCGGGCGCCTCAATCCAGCGCGCGATTGCGCGACTCCACGTCCACCATGCCGATGGTGAACGCGGACACCACCAGGAACGTGGAGAGCAGCAGCAGCGACAGCGTGAAGTGGCTGGCCATGACCGGCGCCACCAGCGCGGGTGCAAAGAGCCCACCCAGCCGCGCCATCGCGCCGGCCATGCCCATGCCGCTGGCGCGCAGGTCGGTCGGGTAGACCTCCGGCGTGAAGGCATAGAGCGCGCCCCAGGTGCCCAGCAGCGAGAAGCTCATGAGCAGCGTCGAGCCGACCACCACCACCGTCGACTCGCCCAGGCTGTACAGCAGGCAACCGGCCGCGCTGAGAACAAGAAAGCCGATCAGCGTGGGCTTGCGGCCCCAGCGCTCGACACCGTAGGCGGACAGCGCAAAACCCGGCAGTTGCACGACGGCCAGCCAAATGAGAAAGACCTGGCCGCGCATGAACGAGAAGCCCTGCCCGGCCAGCTTCACGGGCAGGTAGACGAACACGCCGTAGTAGGCGATGGAGATGAGCATCCACGCGACCAGCAGGCAGATGCTGCGTCGCCGCAGGCCATGCGAGAACAGCGCGAAGACGGACTTGCGCGGCATCTGCTGCGGCTGCAGCTGGCCGATGCGCGCCGTCACGCCGTTGGCCTTGGCCACGCGCTGCAGCACCGCGCGCGCCTCTTCGGGGCGCCCGGCCATGTTGAGGAACATCGGCGACTCGGGCACATAGAAGCGCAGCACCACGCCCACCAGCGCGGGAATGCCGGTGACGAAGAAGATCGTGCGCCATGCGTCGTCGCCGTGCGAGAGCGCGACCAGCGCCAGCACGGCCAGGCAGATGGTGCCCACCGCCCAGAACGACTCGAGCAGCACGAGCCAGCGCCCTCGACGGTCGGCGGGCAGAAACTCCGCCATCATGGTGTAGTCGACCGGCAGCGTCCCGCCCACGCCGATGCCCGTGAGAAAGCGGAGCACCAGCAGCCACCCCAGCTCGGGCGCGAAGGACGAGGCCACGCCGCACATGGCGTCGATCACCACCGCGATCATCAGCACGGGCCGCCGCCCGATGCGGTCCGCCAGCCGGCCGAAGGCGAACGCGCCGATCAACATGCCCACGAAGAACAGCGTGCCGGTCTGCAGCGCCTGCGGCACGGTGATGCCGAAGGTTTTGGCGATGGAGGGCGCGGAGAACCCGATCGACAGCACCTGCATCGCGTCCGCGAGCCAGACCAGCCCGAAGATGACGAAGAGCCGGTACTGGAATCGGCCGACACCGGCGTCTCGGATTCCCTGCTCGATGGTGATGGAAGGTGAGGCCATGGTTTGCTTGTCTTGGTTGGAAGCGTTGTTGAGGGGCTGGGCTTGTCCGGCTGCATCCGGTGCAGGCATGCCACCGATGTTCGAAGGAAGACTTGGGTTCAGGCCGCCACGGGCGTCTTGGCGCCGGCATCGACCAGCGGCACGCTGAACACGTCGTAGCCGAAGCACCATGCGGGGTCTTCGTTGGTGCGCAGCCAGGTGTTCTCGTGCGAAATGCGCTGCACCTTGCTGGCGCGCGCCGCGCGGTTCGCCTCGTAGAGCGCAAAGGCCTGCGCGTGGTGCTCCGCGCCCACTTCCTTGAAGCAGCGCACGAGCATCGCGGCGTCCTCGATGGCCATGGCAGCGCCCTGGGCCATGTGCGGCTTCATGGGGTGGCAGGCATCGCCGAGCAGCGCCATGCGCCCACGGCTCCACAGCGGAAGCGGGTCGCGCTCCAGCAGCGACCACTTGGTCACCTCGACCGTGCCTTCCACCAGCGCCTGCACGGTGGGGTGCCAGCCCTTGTAGATCTCGCGCATCTCTTCCTTGCTGCTCGGCAGCCAGCGGTCGTTCAGGTTCCATTCGGTGGCGGGCACGCCGGTCACGTAGTAGATCTCGTCCTGCCTGGCCGTAACGAAGTAGGTCATCATGTGGCAGTCTTCGCTCCACCATTCACGCAGGCGTCGAAGGGCAGCATGCCCGCCTTGACGGCCGGCGTCGGGAACACGGCGCGGTGCGCGAGGTAGCCCGCGTACTTGGGCGGCTCGTGGCCCAGCAGCTCTTCGCGGATGCGCGAGTTGACGCCGTCCGCGCCGATCACGAGGTCGGCCTCTTCGACCGAGCCGTCCGCGAACTCCATTCGCACCACGTGGCCGAGGTCTTCGATCCTGGTGAGGAACTTGCCGAACGCAACGGCCGACGAAGGCAGCGCCTTCATCAGCAACGCGTGGAAGTCGCCGCGATGCACGGTGAGGTAGCTCGCGCCGTATTCCTTCACAGCATGCGCGCCGAGCGGAATGCGGGCCAGCACATCGCCGGTTTCCCAGTGCCGGCTGTACCAGCACTCGGGGTGTGAGCCCTGCGCGTTCATCACGTCCTCGATGCCGATGCGACGCATGATTTTCATGACATTGGGCCCGACGTGGATGCCGGCGCCCAGGCGGGCGAACGAAGGCGCCTGTTCGTAGACGCGAACGTCGAATCCATCTTGCAGCAGCAGCGCGGCGGCCGACGCGCCGCCCAGGCCTGCGCCGATGACGGCGATACGGGGAGTTTTTGACATCTGTTCTGTCCTGTGGGTTGACAAGGTGTTGCAGTCGGGAAAGGGAATGACCCGGTGACGAGGCGAATTCCCGTGGAATTCAAAGTGGGCGTATTTAAAGTGTACACACTTTATTTGTCAACGAGACACGGTCTTCCATCGACCTATCGATTACCCTAACAACACCGATAAATCAGCCACTACAGCTATAGAACACGATTGCCAAGAAGATAGATCAGCCGGTTGCGTGCGTCATCCTCATCGCTTATATTGAGCGTATACGCTTTATATCGCCACTACAGGAGCAACACCGTGACCAAGACCTATCGCATCGGACAGATCGTTCCGAGTTCCAACACCACCATGGAGACCGAGGTGCCCGCCATGCTGCGGGCGCACTCGCGGCTTCGCCCGAACGACCAGTTCACCTTCCACTCCAGCCGCATGCGCATGAAGAAGGTCCAGAAGGAAGAACTGGCCGCCATGGACGCGGAAAGCGACCGGTGCGCGCTCGAACTCAGCGACGCGCGCATGGACGTGCTGGGCTACGCCTGCCTCGTGGCAATCATGGCCATGGGGCGCGGCTACCACCGCGTGTCGCAGCAGCGGCTCACGCAGCGCACGGCGTCCAACGATTCCGCCGCGCCCGTCATCACGAGCGCGGGCGCGCTGGTGGATGCGCTCAAGGTCATGAAGGCCCGCAAGATCGCGCTGGTCGCGCCCTACATGATTCCGCTCACGCAGCTGGTGATGGACTACATCGCCAACGAAGGCTTCGAGATCGTCGACTGGCGCGCCCTCGAGATCCCGGACAACCTCGACGTGGGCCGGCACGACCCCGCGAAGCTGCCGGGCATCGTCGCCGGCATGAACTACGCGGACGCCGACGTGATCGTGCTGTCGGCCTGCGTGCAGATGCCTTCGCTGGCCGCCGTGTCGCAGGTCGAGGCGCAGACCGGCAAGCCTGTGCTCACCGCGTCCATCGCCACCACCTACGCCATCCTCGACGCACTGGGCCTGGACCCGGTGGTGCCCGGCGCCGGCGCGCTGCTGTCGGGCGCCTATCCGCGCCAGGCGGCCTGACCCCGGGGGAACGTTCGCCATGCCAACCACTTTCCAGCACGGCCTGCAGCTGCACGCCAACGGCATCCGCCAGCACGTTCTTCGCTACGGCGGCGCGCAGGGCGAGCGCGCCGGCCGCGACGCCGTGATCCTGATCCCCGGCATCACCAGCCCGGCCGCGACCTGGGGCTTCGTGGCCGAACGGCTGGGTCGCCACTTCGACACCTACGTGCTCGACGTGCGCGGACGCGGCCTGTCGTCGTCGGGCCCCGACCTGGACTACGGCCTGGACGCCCAAGCCTCGGACGTGATCGCCGTCGCCCAGGCGCTGGGGCTTTCGCGCTACGCGCTGGTCGGCCACTCGATGGGCGCGCGCATCGGCGTGCGGGCGGCGAGCCGCGAACCTGCGGGCCTCACGCGCCTGGTCGCCGTCGATCCGCCGGTGTCCGGCCCGGGCCGCCGCGCCTACCCGGCCAGGCTCCCCTGGTATGTGGACTCGATCCGGCTGGCCACGCGGGGCATGAGCGCGCAAGACATGCGCGCCTTCTGCCCGACCTGGACCGACGCGCAACTGCAGCTGCGCGCGCAATGGCTGCACACCTGCTTCGAGCCCGCGATCGTGCGCAGCTTCGAGGACTTCGGCAAGGACGACATCCATGCCGACCTGGCCCGCGTGCGCACGCCGCTGCTGCTGATGACCGCCGCGCGCGCGACGTGGTGCGCGACGAGGACGTGGCCGAGTGGCAAGCCCTTGCGCCCCAGACCCTGCACACGCGCGTCGCGGATGCGGGCCACATGATCCCCTGGGACAACGAGCAAGGCTTCCATGAAGCCTTCGGCGATTTCCTGGGCCACGCGCTGGCCTGACGCACGACGCCGCATTCAACGCAAAGGAGCATCCCATGTCCGTCAGCGACATCGATCTGATCAAAGCCTGGCGACAGGTCCTGACCCTCTCCCGACTGGAGGCCGGCCAGGTGGTGACCGTGCTGACCGGCGCCGACACCAACGCGCAGACGCTGCGCTGCGCGATTGCCGCGGCAAGCGAATTCGGCGCGCGCGTGAACCGGCTGGACCTGCCGCCGGTGAACGCCGAAAAATCACTCAGCCGCGACGCCCTCGCCTACCTGGGCACCACGCCTCTCACGGGCAACCCCGCGGCCATTGCCGCGCTCAAGGCCAGCCACCTCGTGCTGGACCTGATGACCTTGCTGTTCTCCCCGGAGCAGCACGAAATTCTGGCGGCGGGCGCCAGGATCCTGCTCGCGGTGGAGCCGCCCGAGGTGCTCTGCCGCCTCGTGCCGACCGAGGCCGATCGCGCGCGGGTCACGGCGGCGTCGAAGCTCATCGAGGCGGCCACGCGCTTCCATGTCACGTCGGCCGCAGGCACCGACCTGCGCTGCGAGCTCGGCGAATTCCCCGCCATCCGCGAGTACGGCTTCGTCGACGAGCCCGGCCGCTGGGACCACTGGCCCAGCGGCTTCGTGCTGACGTGGCCGAACGAGGGCCGCAGCAACGGCGTTGTCGTGCTCGACCGCGGCGACATCCTGCTGCCCATGAAAGAGTACGCGACCGAACCCATCCGCCTGGAGATCAAGAACGGCTACGTGGTCGCCATAGAAGGCGGCCTGCAGGGCGACCTGCTGAAGGAATACATGGCGTCGTACGAAGACCCCGAGGCCTATGCCGTCTCGCACATCGGCTGGGGGCTGCAACCGCGCGCGCACTGGTCGATGCTCGCGCACTACGACAAGGAGACGCACATCGGCATGGACGCCCGGGCCTTCGAGGGCAATTTCCTCTGGTCGATGGGCCCGAACAACGAAGCCGGCGGGCATCGCACCACCGCCTGCCATATCGACATTCCGATGCGCCGCTGCACCGTCAGGCTCGACGGCCAGGCCACGGTGATCGAAGGCGTCGTGCAAGACGCGCAAGGCCTGGCGCATGCCGCGGCGCGCGGGAGGCTCGCATGACCCATCCGACCACCAACGCCATCGACGCCATCGACGCCAGCGACGTCATCGCAACAACGGCCGGCGTGCCGGGCGACATCTCGGCCTACGCCCGGCAGGGCTTCGGCACGCCGCTGCCGCTGAAGGCGCCCTTCGGCCTGCTGATCATCGACTTCGTCAACGGCTTCGCGAACCCGGCGGTGTTCGGCGGCGGCAACATCCCGCAGGCCATCGCCAGGACCACCGAGCTGCTGGCGCATGCACGGGCGTCGAAGTGGCCCGTTGCGCACAGCCGCATCGTGTTTTCCGACGACGATGCCGACAGCAACGTGTTCTGCCTGAAGGTGCCCGGCATGCTCACCCTCAAGGAGGACAGCCATGACAGCGCCATCGTGGCCGAACTGGCGCCCGCGCCCGGCGAATACGTCGTGCGCAAGAGCACGCCGTCGGCCTTCTTCGGCACCATGCTCGCGCCCTGGCTCGCGCAACGCGGCGTGCGGACGCTGGTCGTGGCCGGCTGCGTCACCAGCGGATGCGTGCGCGCCAGCGTGGTCGATGCGATGCAGTCGGGCTTCATGCCGCTGGTGGTTTCGGACTGCGTGGGGGACCGGGCGATCGGGCCGCACGATGCGAACCTCTTCGACATGGCGCAGAAATACGCGTCGGTCATGCCGATGCAAGAGGCGATCGCGCGCACCACGGCGGTGTGATGGCGCGAAGGTGCGGCCGCATGTGGTCGCATCCGGCAGGCGCATCGACCCCGTGAGGGCACGGCGACGCGCGGTCACCAGGCGTTCTTGATCCCGCGCGGGCATGCCGGCGACACAGGGTTTTCCCTATTTGCATACGCATGCAAGGCTTTGACATTGCATTCGTATGCAACGCCAAACCACTGGGAACACCCGATGATCAAATACCTCAAGCGCGGCAAGGACGTGCAAGTCCGAGCCGATGACGATGCCAAGGTGCGTGCCACCGTCGAAGGCATCATCAAGGACGTCGAAGCACGCGGCGACGCCGCCGTGCGCGACTACAGCCGGCAGTTCGACAACTGGAACCCCGCGGACTTCCGGCTCTCCCGCGATGCCATCGAGAAGGCGCGCAAGAGCCTGTCCGCGCGCGAGATCGAGGACATCGCCTTCGCGCAGAAGCAGGTGCGCAACTTCGCGCAGATCCAGCGCGACTCGATGAAAGACGTGGAAGTCCAGACGCATCCCGGCGTCATCCTGGGCCATCGCAACATCCCGATGGATGCGGTGGGCTGCTACATCCCCGGCGGAAAGTATCCGCTGCTTGCCTCGGCGCACATGAGCGTGCTGACCGCCAAGGTCGCCGGCGTGAAGCGCGTGGTGGCCACCGCGCCGCCGTACCAGGCGCGCCCCATCCGGCCATCGTGACCGCCATGGCCATGGCGGGCGCCGACGAAATCCTGGTGCTGGGCGGCGTGCAGGCCGTGGTGGCCATGGCCGTGGGCACCCAGACCATCGCCCCGGTCGACATGCTGGTGGGCCCGGGCAACATGTATGTGGCCGAAGCCAAGCGCCAGCTGTACGGCCGCGTGGGCATCGACCTGTTCGCCGGTCCGACGGAGACGCTGGTGATCGCCGACGACTCCGCCGACGGCGAGATGTGCGCCGTCGACCTGCTGGGGCAAGCCGAGCACGGCCCCACGTCGCCCGCCATCCTGCTGACCACGAGCGAGCAGCTCGCGCACGACACCATGGCCGAGATCGAACGCCAGCTGAAGGTGCTGCCCACCGCCGCCATCGCCGCCGTGAGCTGGGCCGAGTACGGCGAGGTGATCGTCTGCGACACCCAGGAAGAAATGCTGGAGAAAGCCAACGAGCTGGCCTTCGAGCACGTGCAGGTGCTCACGCGCGACCCCGACTACTTCCTTGCGCACATGACCAACTACGGCGCGCTGTTCCTCGGACCGCGCACCAACGTGAGCTTCGGCGACAAGGTGATCGGCACCAACCACACGCTGCCCACCAACCGCAACGCGCGCTACACCGGCGGCCTGTGGGTCGGCAAGTTCCTGAAGACCTGCACCTACCAGAAGGTGCTGACCGACGAGGCCAGCGCACTCATGGGCGAGTACTGCTCGCGCCTGTGCCACATGGAGAACTTCGCCGGCCACGGCGAGCAGGCCAATCTGCGCGTGCGCCGCTACGGCACGCGCGCTGAGGTGCCGTGGTACCAGCCGGTGCCGGCGCTGTCGTGATGAACGCGCTGCCCCGCTCTGCGAGCTTCCGGGTCGACGGCCAGCGCGCGCTGGTCACCGGCGCGGGCCGTGGCATCGGCCTGGCCGCGGCGGCCGCGCTGGCGCGTGCCGGCGCCCACGTCACCCTGGCCGCACGCTCGGAAAACGAGCTGCGCGAAGCCTGCGCGCAGATCCGCGCCGAAGGCGGTGCTTGCGACCACCTCGTGCTCGACGTGACCGACTCGGCGGCCGTGACCGCCGCGCTGGGCAAGGTCGCCGCGTTCCAGGTCCTCGTGAACAACGCAGGCCTCAACCGGCCCAAGCTGCTGGTCGACGCACAGGACGAGGACATCGACGCGGTGTTCGACCTCAACGTGAAGGCCACGCTCTACGTGACACGGGCGGTGGCGCGCGGCCTGCTCGCGGCGAAGCTGCCGGGCTCGATCATCACCATCTCGTCGCAGATGGGCGTGGTCGGCAGCCCGCGCCGCACGCTCTACTGCGCGAGCAAGCACGCGATCGAGGGCATGACCAAGGCGCTGGCCTGGGAGCTGGGCCCCGCCGACATTCGCGTGAACACCATCTGCCCGACCTTCATCGAGACCGCGATGACGGCCGGAATGTTCGCCGACCCCGCGTTTCGCGGATGGGTCACGCAGCGCATCGCGCTGGGCCGCCTGGGGAAGACGGAAGAAATCATGGGCGCGGTGGTGTTCCTGGCCAGCGAAGCCTCCAGTCTCATGACCGGCAGCGCGTTGATGCTCGACGGCGGCTGGAGCGCGGCATGAGGTCGAACGCCACCGCGCAGGACGTGGCCCGGCTGGCCAACGTGTCGCAGTCGGCCGTGAGCCGCACCTTCACGCCGGGCGCCAGCGTGTCCGAGGACACGCGTTCCCGCGTGATGATCGCGGCCAAGTCGCTGGGCTACCGGCCCAACGCCATGGCGCGCAGCCTGATCACGCGGCGCAGCCGGATCATTGCGCTGGTCATGGGCTACCTGGAGAACCAGTTCTACCCGCTGGTGATCGAGAAGCTGTCGCAGAAGCTGCAAAAGCAGGGCTACCACGTGCTGATGTTCATCAGCGACGGCGACGAGACCGACGGCGTGCTCGACGAGATCCTGCAATACCAGATCGACGGCATCGTCATGGCCTCGGCCATGCTGTCGCCCGACCTTGCGCGCCAGTGCGCCGACTCGGGCGTGCCGGTGGTGCTGTTCAACCGCGTGCCCGACATCAGCGCCTTCGCGCGACACACCACCAGCTCGGTCACCTCGGACAACCGCGAAGGCGGCCGCATGGTGGCGCGGCTGCTGCTCGAGCGCGGCCACAAGCGCATCGCGTTTCTCGCGGGGCTGGAGAAATCGTCGACCAATCTCGAGCGCGAGCGCGGCTTCAACGAGGCGCTCGCGCAGGCCGGCATTTCGGTGTTCCGCCGCGAAGTCGGGCACTACAGCTTCGAGCGCGCGCGCGACGCGGCGCGTGCCATGTTCGCCGGCGTGCCGGCCACGAAGCGCCCGGACGCCGTGTTCGTCGCCAACGACCACATGGCGATCGCCGTGATGGACGTGCTGCGCCAGGAACTGGGCCTGCGCGTGCCGGACGACGTGAGCGTGATCGGTTTCGACGACGTGCCGCAGGCAGCCTGGGGCGCCTACCGCCTCACGACCGTGGTGCAGGGCGTGGAGCCGATGGTCGAGGCCACGGTCGAACTGCTGCACGAGCAAATGCAGGACGACGCGCAGCCGCGCAACGTGGTGATTCCCTGCCGCGTGGTCGAGCGCGACTCCGTGCGCGCCGCGCGCCGCAAGACAAGAGTTTCGAAGCCCGCCTGAGCGGGACACATCCCATTCCAATTCCATCCAAGGAGACATCTTCCATGAGCCCCCGAATCCGCCTCACGATGCTGGCGGCGCTGGCCTTCGCCGGCGCAACCGGCATCGCCCACGCGCAGCCCGCCGCCTGGCCCACCAAGCCGATCAAGTACGTGGTGCCTTTTTCCCCCGGCGGCGTGTCCGACGGCGTGGCTCGCCTGGTGGCCCAGCACCTGGGCGAACGGCTGGGCCAGCCGGTGATCATCGACAACCGGCCCGGCGTGTCCGGCATCGTCGGCACGCAGGCCGTCGCGCGCGCGCCGGCGGATGGCTACACCGTGATCGGCGGCACCATCACCACGCACGCGGTCAATCCGTTCTTCAACAAGAACCTGGGCTATGACCCGGTGAAGGACTTCGTGCCGGTCAACCTGGTGGGCATGGTGAGCAACGTGCTCGTGGTGCCAGAGGGCAGCCGCTTCAATTCGGTGGCCCAGGTCATCGCCGAGCTCAAGGCAAAGCCGGACAGCCTCACCTACGGCACCGCCGGCCCTGGTACCTCACAGCACCTGTCGGGCCAGTTGTTCGAGAACATCACGCACACGCGCATGCGACAGATCGTCTACAAGGGCGGCTCGCAGGCCATCGTCGACCTCGTCGGCGGCCAGATTGACATGGTGTTCGAGACCGTGGCCGCCGCGCGGCCCATGATCGACGGCAAGCGCGTGAAGGTGCTCGGCGTGACGGCGGCCAAGCGCCTGGCCAGCCTGCCGGGCGTACCCACGCTGGCCGAAGCGGGCGCGCCGAACTTCGAGATGCAGTCGTGGCAGGGCGTGTTCGTGCCTGCCCACACGCCCAAGCCCGTGGTCGACCGGCTCGCGCGCGAGATCGCCGCCATCGTTGCAATGCCCGATGTGCAGGAAAAGCTGCGCGGTCTTGGCGTGGAGCCTGACGGCCGCACGTCGGAGGCCTTCGCCGCGTTCCAGCAATCGGAGATCGCGAAGTGGGGCAAGGTCATCAAGGATGCCGGCATCCAGGCCGAATGAGAAAGACACCATGACACACACACCCGTGAAACAACTTCGCCGCAAGCTCGTGCTGGCGGCAATCGCCGTCGCCGGCTGCATCGGCAACCTCGCGGCGGCACAGACGGCCGCCGGCCCGGGCGGCTACCCCGCGACCGGCCGCGTCACCATCGTGGTGCCCTTCGCGCCTGGCGGCGCCACCGACATCGTCGCGCGGCTGGTGGCCGAAGAGCTCGGCAAGCGCTGGGGCACGGCCGTGGTGGTCGACAACAAGGCCGGCGCGGGTGGCGGCATCGGCACCGAGTTCGTCGCGCGCGCCAAGCCCGATGGCTACACGCTGCTGCTGGGCACGCAGACCGCGCTGTCGGTCAACCCCACGCTGCTGAAGAAGCTGGGCTACAACGTCGACAAGGACTTCGCGCCCGTGACGGAACTGGCCAGTACGCCGCTCGTGCTGCTGGCGGGCAACAAGTCGGGCGCGACCGACGTGAAGTCGCTCGTTGCGGTCGTCAAGGCGAAGCCCGATGCCGTGTCGTACGGATCGAGCGGCAACGGCACCTCGCAGCACCTCACGGCCCTGATGTTCCTCAACCGCATCGGCGGCAAGGCGGTGCATGTGCCGTACAAGGGCAGCAGCCAGTCGCTGGTCGACCTGGCGGGCAACCAGATCGACATGCAGTTCGACAACATGACCACCGCGCTTGCCTTTGCCAGGAACAACCAGGCCAAGGCGCTGGCCGTGACGAGCGCCACGCGCTCCCCGCTCGCCCCTGACTTGCCGACACTGGCCGAGTCCGGCGTGCCCGGCTTCGAGGCGGCCACCTGGCTGGGTCTGCTCGCGCCGGCCGCGACGCCCGCGCCGGTGGTCACCTGGCTCAACGCCGAAGTGGTCGCGGTGCTGCGCACGCCTTCGGTGGTCGAGCGGCTGGCGGCGCAGGGCTTCACGCCCAAGCCGATGACGCCGCAGGCGTTCCGCCAATTCATCCAGGACGAAACGCTGAAGTTCGCCGAGCTCATCAAGACCAACCATGTGACGCTCGAATGAGCACCGCCGCGGTGAAATCCGTGCTGAGTGCGGAACTGGTCCGCAAGCTGCGCTCGGTCGACACACCCACGATCTGCAATGCGCTCGAACTCGCCATGGGTGGGCGCAGCGCGCAAGGCTTCACCCACGGCACGCTGGTGGCCGCACCGCGGCCGATGGCGCCCATGCTGGGCTTTGCGCGCACGGCATGCATCCGGGCCGCGCAGCCGTCCAGTCGCCCCGACGCCGACATGCGGCAATTGCGCCTCGACTACTACCGCCACGTGGCACCGGTGAACGATGTGTCCACGCTGGTCGTGATGCAGGACCTGGACGAGCGTCCCGGCATCGGCTCGTTCTGGGGCGAAGTCAACTCGGCCGTGCACGAAGGGCTGGGCGTGGCCGGTGTGCTGACCAACGGCTCGGTGCGCGACCTGGGCGACCTGTCGCCCGGCTTTCCGATACTGGCCGGCAGCATCGGCCCCTCGCACGCCTTCGTGCACGTCGAGAGCATCGGCACGCCGGTGGAAGTATTCGGCCTGCGCGTGGCGCACGACGATCTGATCCACGCCGACCGCCACGGCGCGGTATGCATCCCGCCGCAGTGTCTTCAGGCCCTTCCCGCCTGCATTGACCTCGTGCGGCGCAAGGAAGCACCATTGCTGGCGGCCGCGCGCGCCGCCGGCTTCAGCCTGGCGAAGATCGAGGCCGCCATGCGCGAAGCCGACGACATCCATTGAAGGACAAACGAACCATGGACCACCCCCACCACCCGTTGGACACGCGCCTGCCCGCGCTGCTCAAGAGCGGCCAGCGCCTGCGCGGCCTGTTCAATTCGCTGCCGAGCCCGGCCATCGTCGAGATGTGCGGCTACGCGGGCTTCGACTTCGTCATTCTCGACAACGAGCACGGCAGCGCCAACCTCGAGACCACCGAGCACATGCTGCGGGCCGCGCGTTCGAGCGGCATCGTGCCCGTCGTGCGCTGCCTGCGCCACGACATCTCGCGCGTGCTCGACATGGGCGCCAGCGGCGTTCAGATCCCCATGGTGGGCAGTGCCGAGGAGGCACGCGACCTGGTGCAGCAGGTGCGATACCCGCGCGTGGGCAGGCGCGGCAGCGCGTTCAGCCCCCGTGCCGCCGGCTACGGTGCATTCCCCGGCGTGGCGCACACCGAGCGCAGCAACGCGGGCGTGGCACTGATCGTGATGATCGAGACGCCCGAGGCGGTCGAGCAGGCGGCTGCGATCGCGGCGGTCCCCGGCGTGGACGCGGTCTTTGTCGGCCCCAACGACCTGTCGCATGCGATGGGCTTCGACAACAACTGGAAGGCGCCCGAAGTCGAGGCGGCGATTCAGCGCGCGCTCTGCGCGATCCGGGACGCAGGCAACTGCGGCGGCGTGATCGCGCTCACCCCGGAAGACGAGGCGAAGTATGCCCAGTGGGGTGCGCGCTATTTCGCGAGCACCACCACGGGCCTGATCACCCAGGCCTTCCAGCAGGCCTCCGGCGCCGGCGGGCGGCGCCCCGGGGCCGCGACGCTCGGCTACTGACTTTTCTTTCGCGACGAAAGCCGTGCGCGCGGGTGCAGGCTTCGAACGAGATGTCCACCCCGCAAGACGTGGATGAAACTCGGCTAGCGCCCGAGGTCTTTCGCGGATACCCCGGCGATGCCCCAGTTCTCCTTGGGCACGTCGTGCAGCCACACGCGCACGTTTTCCTTGGGGGCACCGACGGCTTCGACGATCGCGTTCGTCACCCTCTCGATCAGCGCGCGCTTCTGGTCTTCGGTTCGGCCTCGATGAGGTAGATCTGTGCAAACGGCATGGCGTGTTTTCCTTCTTTCGTTCTTCAGTTCGTCAGACGAAGCGCAGCCCGACGCTGCCCATGCCCTGCACCTTGAGCGTGACCGAATCCCCCGCCTTCACGGCCACCGCCTCGGTGATGCCGCCCGACAGGATGAGCGTGCCGGCCGGGATCTCCTCGCCGCGCGCGCCCAGGTGATTGGCCAGCATCGCGATGGCCGCGGCCGGATGGCCCAGCACGGCAGCACCGGCGCCGAAGGCCACGGGCTCGCCGTTCTTCTCCAGCACGATGCCGGTGGTGCGCAGGTCGAGTTCGCCGGCGGACACGGCGCGCCCGCCGACCACGAAGCGCGAGGCCGAGGTGTTGTCGGCCACCACGCTCTTCAGGTCGAACTTGAAGTCGCGGTAGCGGCTGTCGATCACCTCGATGCCGGGAAGCACGAAGTCGGTGGCCGCGAGCACGGCGCCGATGTGGCAGCCCGGCCCCTTGAGCGCGCGCTTCGTCACGAAGGCGATCTCGGGTTCCACCTTGGGGTGGATCAGCTCGCTCACCCGGCATTCGCCGCCCTCGGGCACCGCGAAGTTGTCGGCCATGAAGCCGAAGACCGGCGTGGTCACGCCCATCTGCTTCATCTTGGCGTGCGAGGTGAGCCCGGCCTTCAGGCCGATGATGCGGTGGCCCCGTTCGAGCTTGCGGCGACGGATCTCGTTCTGGATGGCGTAGGCGTCATCCCAATCCATGTGCGGATATTCGTCGGTGATCTTGGGGGTGTCGCGCGCCTCGAGCTCGCAGGTTTCCAGGTGCTGCGCGAGAGCGGCGATGGTGGCGGCGTCGAGCTTCATGCGTGTGTCTCCTGTGCGGCCGCGTGGCCGCTGGTTCGCCTGCGGGCCAGCGTGATGGCCGTGTCTTCGATCATGTCTTCCTGCCCGCCGACCATGCCGCGCCGCCCGAGTTCCACCAGGATCTCGCGCGCCGGCACGCCGTATTTCGCCCCGGCCCGCTTGGCGAACAGCAGGAAGCTGGAGTACACGCCCGCGTAGCCGAGCGTGAGCGAGTCGCGGTCCACGCGGATCACGTGGTCCATGATGGGCACCACGCGGTCTTCGGCCACGTCCTGGATGCGGAACACGTCCACACCGGTCTCGATGCCCATGCGCTCGCACACGGCGACGAACACTTCCATCGGCGTGTTGCCCGCGCCGGCGCCCAGGCCCGCGGCGGCGGCGTCGATGCGGTTCGCGCCCGCGGCCACCGCCGCGATCGAGTTCGCCACGCCCATGGCGAGGTTGTGGTGCCCGTGAAAGCCCAGTTCGGTCTCGGGCTTGAGCGCGGCGCGCACGGCGCCGATGCGCGCCGTCACGTCGTCGGGCAGCATGTAGCCGGCCGAATCGGTCACGTAGATGCAGTTGGCGCCGTAGCCTTCCATCAGCAGTGCCTGGCTCACCAGCGTCTGCGGCGAAGCCATGTGGGCCATCATGAGGAATCCCACGGTGTCCATGCCGAGCTTGCGTGCCATGGCGATGTGCTGCTCGGACACGTCGGCCTCGGTGCAATGCGTGGCCACGCGCACGGTGTGCACGCCCAGGCCGTGCGCCATGCGCAGGTGGTCGACGGTGCCGATGCCGGGAATGAGCAGCGCCGACACCTTGGCCTGCTTCATCAGCGGAACGACGGTGCCCAGGTACTGCTCGTCGGTGTGGGCCGGAAAGCCATAGTTGACCGAGCTGCCGCCCAGCCCGTCGCCGTGCGTCACTTCGATGAGCGGCACGCCGGCCTCGTCCAGGCCGGTGGCAATGCTGGCCATCTGTTCGAGCGTCATCAGGTGGCGCTTGGGGTGCATGCCGTCGCGCAGCGTCATGTCGTGCACGGTGACGCGGCGGCCCTTCAGGTTCGTTGGGGTCATGGGGTGGTTCCTATGCCACGAGGGCTTCGATCGGCGGGGCGGAGGCGAGCATTGCCTCGGCGAACATCTCGGCGGTGCGCGCGGCGGCGGCGGTCATGATGTCGAGGTTGCCGGCGTACTTGGGCAGGTAGTCGCCCAGGCCTTCGACCTCCAGGTAGATCGACACCCGCTTGCCGTCGAACACCGGGCCGTTCACCAGCCTGTAGCCCGGCACGTACCTGCGCACCTCGGCGAGCATCTCGTGCACCGAGGCGGTGATGCGCGCCTCGTCGGGCGTGTCCTCGGTCAGGCAGTGCACGGTGTCGCGCATGATCAGCGGCGGCTCGGCCGGGTTGACGATGATGATCGCCTTGCCCTTGGCGGCGCCGCCCACGCGCTCGACCGCACCGGCCGTGGTGCGGGTGAACTCGTCGATGTTGCGGCGCGTGCCCGGCCCCACCGAGCGGCTGGACACCGTGGCAACGATCTCGCCGTAGGCCACGGGCTGCACGCGCGAGACGGCCGCCACCATCGGAATGGTGGCCTGCCCGCCGCAGGTGACCATGTTGACGTTCACGGGCCGCTCTCCCGGCCGCGCCATCAGGTCCTTCAGGTTGACGGGCGGCACGCAGAACGGGCCGATGGCCGCCGGCGTGAGGTCGATCATCAGCACGCCGAGCGCATTGAGCCTGGCACTGTTTTCGGCATGCACGTAGGCGCTGGTGGCGTCGAACGCGATCTGCACGCCGTCGGCCTGCACGTGCGGCAGGAGGCCGTCCACGCCCTCGGCCGTGGTCTTGAGCCCCATTTCCCTTGCCCGCTTCAAGCCGTCCGACTCGGGGTCGATGCCCACCATCCACACAGGCTCCAGCACGGGGCTGCGCTGCAGCTTGGCGAGCAGGTCGGTGCCGATGTTGCCCGGCCCGATCAGTGCGCACCTGATCTTTTTCGTCATGGGAAGTTTTCCTTTTCTTCAGTGAAAGCGGACCGAGCAATCGCCCAATCCGCCAATGGAGACGCGGAAGTTGTCGCCGGCCTTGGCGGGGAACATGGCCGCGAGCGCGCCCGAAAGAATCACCTCGCCGGCCTTCAGGCCGATGCCCAGCGCCCCCAACGTGTTGGCCAGCCAGGCCACGGCGTTGACGGGCGAGCCGAGCGCCGCGGCCCCTGCGCCGGTGGCGATGATTTCGCCGTTCTTCTCGAGCACCATGCCGCAGGTGGAGAGATCGATGCGGCGCGGGTCCACCGCGCTGTCGCCCAGCACGAAGACGCCGCAGGAGGCGTTGTCGGCCACCGTGTCGGCGATCTTGATCTTCCAGTCGCGGATGCGCGAGTCGACGATCTCGAAGCACGGCATCACGCATTCGGTGGCCGCCAGCACGTCGGCGTTGCCGATGCCGGGGCCCATCAGGTCGCGCTTGAGGATGAAGGCGATCTCGCCCTCGGCCTTGGGTTGGATGAGAGTGCTGCTGTCGATGCTCTCGCCCTCGCCGACGATCATGCCGTCGAGCAGATAGCCGAAGTCGGGTTGGTAGACGCCGAGCATGTTCATCACCGCGCGCGAAGTCACGCCGATCTTCTTGCCGACGATGCGCTCGCCGGCCTCGGTGCGGCGCGCGATCATGCGTTGCTGCACGCCGTACGCGTCGGCGATGGTGATGCCTTCGTGGCGGCTGGTGAGCGGCTCGACCGCGCTGCGCCCGCGCAGCGCGCCGTACAGCTCGTCGCCGAGTTGGTGGATGAGAGTGGTGTCCATGGGTTTGCTTTTTCTTCAGTGAATCGGTGGATCGGTCTCGGCCAGGAAGTCGCCCACCAGGCGGGCGAAGCGCGCGCTGTGCTCGATCTGCGTCCAGTGGCCGCAGCGGCCGAACACGTGCAGCTGGCTGCGGGAAATCCACTGCGCCAGCGTGAGCGAGGTGGCCAGCGGAATGACCTGGTCTTCGCGGCCGTGGATCAGCAGCGTTTCGTGCGGCAGCGCGCGAATCGCGGCCTCGGGGCTGGCCATGGCGTCGACCCAGCGCTGGCGCGGCGCGGGGAACATCGCGCCGAACGACTCCTGGAAGCCCGGCCGCATGCTGGCCTCGTAGCGCAACCGCGCCAGCTCGTCGGTGACCAGCGCCCGGTCGAAGGCGAACACGTCCATGATGCGGCGCATGTTCTCGAACGACGGCGTGTAGCCCCATACCGCGTCCAGCCCCGGCGTGATGTCGAAGGGCACGCCGACGCTGCCCATCAGCACCAGCCGGCGCACGCGGTGCGGTGCACGGATGGCCAGTGCCAGGGCCAACGCGCCGCCGAAGGAATTGCCGACCACGTCGGCGCGCTCGATGTCCAGCGCATCGAGCAGGTCGAGCGCCTGCCGCACCCATGCGTCCATGCTGTAGGCCGCGCCGGGCACGCGCTGTGTGTAGCCGAAGCCGGCCATGTCGGGCGCGACCACGCGGCACGTCTTCGCGAGCACCGGCAACACCAGCCGCCAGTTGGCCCACGCGCTCACGCCCGGGCCGGAGCCGTGCATGAGGAGCACCGGCGCGCCCTGCCCCATGTCGTGCACGTTGGTGTCGAAGGCGCCGGTGCGCACGCTGCGGGCGATCTCGGGGTTGTTCACGGCACGGTCCTCACAGCTTGATGCACACATTGCGCAGTTCCGTGTAGAACTCCAGCGAGTGCACCCCGCCTTCGCGGCCGATGCCCGAGGCCTTGGCCCCGCCGAATGCGGTGCGCAGGTCGCGCAGGAACCAGCTGTTGACCCAGCAGATGCCCACCTCGACCTGCCTGGCCACGCGGTGCGCGGTGCCCAGGTTCTGGGTCCACACGGTGGTGGCCAGCCCGTAGTCGGTGGCGTTGGCCAGCGCGACGGCTTCTTCCTCGGTGTCGAAGGGCGCGATGTGGCAGCACGGGCCGAAGATCTCCTCGCGGATCACCGCGGCCGTCTCGGGCAGGCCGGTCCAGATGGTGGGCTGCACCCAATGGCCTTCGGCCAGCGCGCCTTTCATCTGTGGCACGCCGCCGCCGGTGACCACGGTGGCGCCCGCCTCCACCGCCTTGCGGTAGTACGACAGCACCTTCTGCTGGTGTTCGCGCGAGATCAGCGGACCGATGCCCACGCCGGCCTCCTCCGAAGGTCCGGGCTTCATCGCCTCCGCCTTGAGCTTCAGCGCCGCGACGAACTTCTCGAAGATGGGACGCTGCACGTAGACCCGCTCGGTGCCCAGGCACACCTGGCCGCAGTTCTCGAAGGCCGAACGCGCGATGCCGGCCACCGCCTTGTCGAAGTCGGCATCGGCGAACACCAGCCCCGCGTTCTTGCCGCCCAGCTCGAAGGACACAGGTCGCACGCCCTTGGCGGCCGCCGCCATGATGGCCTCGCCGGTGCGGGTCTCGCCGGTGAATGTGATGCCGTTCACGCCAGGATGCCTCGTGAGGAACTCGCCCGCCGAATCGGGGCCGAAGCCGTGCACCACGTTGTAGACGCCCGGCGGAATGCCCACGGCGTTCATCACCTCGCCGAGCAGCGTGGCGGTGGCCGGGGTTTCTTCCGAAGGCTTCACGATCACGGTGTTGCCGCAGGCCAGCGCGGGACCGACCTTCCAGGTCATCAGGAGCAGCGGCAGGTTCCATGGGCACACCACGCCGATGACGCCCAGCGGCGAGCGCACCGCGTAGTTGACGGCCTGCCCGCCGTCGGGCGTGGCCATCTCGAAGCTCTCGGTGGGCACGTTCTTCACGATGTCGGCAAACACCTTGAAATTGGCCGCGCCGCGCGGAATGTCCACGTGCGAGGCCAGCGCATGGGGCTTGCCGGTGTCGGCCATCTCGGCCTGGAGAAAGTCGTCGAAGCGCCGGTTGATCTCGTCGGCCACCGCATGCAGCAGCTCCACGCGGCGCGCCACGCTCATGCGGCCCCATTCGCCGTCCAGCGCCGCGCGGGCCGCGCGCACGGCGGCGTCGACCTCGGCCGCGCCGGCCTCGTGCACCTGGCCGATCAGCCGGTTGTCGACCGGCGCCCGGTTCTCGAAGGTCTTCGAGGTGGCGACGAACTCGCCGCCGATGAAGTTCATGAACTGCTTCATCGCCCGCTCCTCAGGTCAGCACGCTCAGGAAGTTCTCGTTGAGCTTGCGGTCGTGATAGAAGATCGCGCGCCCGAGTTCGTCGTCGGTCCACACCAGCGGCGGCTTGTCCGGATAGAACACATAGCCGCCGGAGAACACCTCGTTGCGGTTGCCGCTCGGGTCGAAGAAGTAGATGGTTTCGCCGCGGGTGATGCCGTGCCGCGTGGGGCCGATGTCCAGCGACACGCGCTTCCTGGAGATGATGTCCGCCGCCTTCAGCACCTCGCCCCAGTTGTCCAGCAGGAACGAGGCATGGTGGAACTTGTTCTTCTCCGGATGGCGGATGAAGGCGATGTCGTGCGGCTTGGTCGAGCATGAAAGAAAGGCCGCGATGTACATGCGCTCGGGTCCGGCCACCACGCTCTCGGCCAGCTCGAAGCCGAGCACTTCGGTGAAGAGCTTCATGGTGCCGTCCAGGTCGTCGCCGTACAGCAGGCAATGGTCGAAGCGCGAAGGCGCCATGCCCTTGAGGTCTTCGGGGTAGATCTCGGGGTTTTCGTAGGGCATGCCGTTGCCGACCTTTTCTTTCTCGGCGAACAGCTCGATCGAATGGCCGGTGGGCACGGTGAAGCGAAAGCGCTTGCCGGTGCGCAGGTGCTCGCCGGCATCGATCCACTGCATGTCGCCGGCCAGGCCGCTGGCCTTGAGGTCGGCGGCGAGCTTCTCCAGCGTGGCCGGCGAATCGACCCGGAAGCCCATGAAGTCCATGCCGGCCTGGTCGGCCTCGCGCAGCACCACGCTGTGGTGGTCGTGCTCGTCCCAGGCCTTGAGATAGACGCGGCCCTGCGCATCGCGCGCGGTTTCGATCAGGCCGATGACCTGGGTGTAGTGCCGGATGGCGGCAGCCATGTCCAGTACGCGCAGTTGCACGTGTCCGGGACGCAAAACGCCTGTGAGTGCCATGGTGAGTCTCCTTCGGGTGGGGTCAGTTGGTGGTGGGGGAACGGGGTGAAAGACGGCGCTCCAGGCAGCGCGCCAATGCGGCGACGGCCTGCAGCTGCAGATCGCTCTGCGGATAGGCGCGGCAGGCCAGCACGTAGCCCTGTGCCTCTTCGGCAACGCTGACGTGGCTGCGGCTCATGCGCTCGCGGCGCACGGCGCCCGACTCGATGCGCACCTTGCACACGCCGCAGCCGCCGCCGCGGCAGCCGACGGGAATGCCCTTGCGGCCGAGTTGCTCCATGCCGCCCAGCAGGGTCTGGTCGGTGCGGCAGGGGTAGCGCTCCTGCGTGTTGCCGATGGCCACGGAAAAGCTCATGGGGGCTTCCATGTCACAGCGCCTTGAAGAGCGGGCTGCGCGGCGCGGCCGAAGCGGCGTCGGCCGCGGTGAAGAACTTCTCGGTGTAGATGTCGCGCTCGAAGAGGCGGCCCTGCATCAGCGTGGCGATGCAGGCCTCGGTCATCGGCGGCGGTCCGCACAGGTAGGCCTTGTGGCCGCGGAAGTCGTTGGCGAAATGGGCCTTGAGCGCCTCGTGGGCGTAGCCGCGCGCGCCGGTCCAGTCGGAACCCTCGGGCGAGTCGGCAAGGTCCGACAACACCGGCAGATAGGTGAAGTTGGGGTGCCGCTCGGCGAGTTCCTCGAACAGCTCGCGGTAGTACAGCTCGCCGGCGTTGCGCGCGCCCTGCACCAGCGTGATCGGCAACGTGCAGCCTTCGGCCAGCAGGTCGAGCACCATCGACTTCGGGCTCGACAGCCCCGAGCCGCCGGCCACGAAGATCATGGGCAGTTGCGCCGACTTGCGCACGAAGAAGCGGCCGTTGGGCGCGGTGAAGCGCAGGCGCTCGCCCGCCTGCAATTCGTCGTGGAGCCAGCCGGTGGCGCGGCCCTGCGGCACGCGGCGAACGTGCAGCTCGATGAGATCCGCCCCTGGCGCATTGGCGATCGAGAAGGCGCGCGCGCCGTCCACGCCGGGCACGTGCAGCATCACGTACTGCCCGGCCTGGAACGAGGCCGGCCGGTCGGTGCGCAGCCACAGGCCGCGGATGGTGGGCGTGAGCATGCGCGCCTCGACCAGCTCGGCATGAAAGTCCGCGAGCGGCAGGAACTGCGCGTCGGGGTCTTCGTCGATCTCGGCCTCGATGACCAGGTCGGCCTGCGCCATGGCGCAGCACGCGAGGATCTTGCCCTCGTCGCGCTCGAAGTCCATCAGCGCGAAGTTGGAGGCGTCGCCGTGCTCGAACTCGCCTTCGAGCACCTGCACCTTGCACGTGCCGCACACGCCGTGGCCGCAGGCATGCGGCAGCCATACGCCGGCGCGCAGGCAGGCGTCGAGCACCGTCTGGCCCTCCTGCGCGGCAACGGCCTGGCCGAGCGGCTCGATCATGATCTGGAAGCTCATGGCATTGCTCCTTGATACAGCCGGGCCTTCAGCTCGACGAGCCCTTGATGCCGTTCAGGCCGGGTGTGCGAAAGCGGATTGCCGACTTGTGCACCAGCCCGTTGTCGGCCAACGACTTGGCCGCATCGGGCGTGAAGGGCTTGCCGGAATCGAACCACTGGGTGGCGGCCCAGTCGATCTTTTCGAAGTCGGGGTGGCTGCCGTACACGCCGGGCAGAACGTCGCTCAGCAGCGCGCCGAAGGGCATGGCCGCGGGCAGCGGCAGGCAGACGGGGGAACAGAACAAGAGGTGGTCTTCCCAGCCGATGTACAGCAGGCGGTTGCCATGGAAGCGGTCTTCGCTGTCCGCGACGGTGCCGGTGTAGCCGGGAGCGAGTGCAACAACAGACATGTGGGTCTCCTTGATTCGGGATGTGCTCCGCCCGCGCCGTGCGATCTGCACGGCGGGCGCAAGGGGTGGATGAAGATCAGGCGGCCTTGGGCTGGCTCGGCAGGTGCTGGCCGGTCCAGCGTTCCCAGTTCGCCTTGTCCGGCGAGGTGTTGAACTCGCCGTTGTCCGCGCCCGCCTCGATGTGGTAGTAGTCGAGCACCGCGGCCAGCGGGTTGAAGCCTTCCGCCGTCGGGTCGGTGCCCTCGGGGAAGCAGTTGCCCTGGTAGATCTGGTGCACCGGCAGCCAGGCCTGCACGTACTTCTCGGGCTCGCCGTCGAAGATGTCCTTGCAGCCGTCGGAACAGAAGTGGTGCTTCATGCCGTGGTAGGTGCTTTCTCGGTAGCAGATCTTCGTGGGGTCGTCGGGCTCGGTGAAGACCATCGGGATCTGGCAGGTCTGGCACAGCATGGGCAGCGTGTTGTTGAACCAGCGCTTGCCCTGCCTCTCCTGTTCGGCCAGCCACTCGAAGCGCGGGCGGTACAGGGTGTCGAAGGTGTCGGGGTACTTTTCGGCGAGCCACTCCATCTCGTCGGGCCGCGGCGCCCACACGTTGATGTTGGCCGCGTGGCCGTAGTTGTTGAAGGTGGCCCACACCTCGTGCGAGAGGCGGCTTTTTTCCTTGGCTGCGACCTCGTGGTACTTGGGCATGCGGATGCCGTAGCGCGAGAGGTCTTCGAACAGCGCGCCGCCGTTCTTCTCGAAATACATCTCCCAGGCTTCCGACCAGCTCATCACGCGCTTGGGCAGCATGTAGTCCATCATCATGGACACCAGCGCGAGCAGCCGGTAGCCGCGCCAGAACCACTTGTCGACCCACTTCTGCACGATGGGCACGTTGGCAGGGTCCTGCTCGAGGATGAACTTCACCACCTCCAGGCCCAGCGTCATGTGGCGCGACTCGTCGCTCTGCGCCGAGAAGCCGAAGGTGACGGTGGCCATGTCGCCGTTGTAGGCGGCACCGCTCATGAAGGGCATGAACAGCAGGTTGGTGAGCACGTATTCGAACGAGAACGAGATGGCCGTGATGAACTCGAACGGCCCCGCGCTCATCGCGTCCTCGAAGTAGCTCTTGGGCACCGACAGGTACCACACACGGTCGTGCATGTGCTGCGGGTCGTGCATGCCGTTGAAGTACTTGTTGAAGTGGCTGATGGTGTGGAACTGCGTCTGCGCGTGGCGCAGCTCGTCGATCGACTGCATCTGGCAGGCCACGCGCGCGCCGACGCCGCGAAACGACCGCCCGGCCATCGCGTAGCCGCGGTGCGCCGCATATTCCAGCGGCGACACGCCCGTGAGGAACAGCTTGAGGGTGTTCAGGTAGCGCGGGTCGCTGATGTTGAACTGGCCGTTGTTCTGCTGGAACGCGTCGATGATGGCGTAGAGCTTCTTCTCCTTCTCGCCCTGGAACTTCCAGTAGGCGTCCATGGTGAGGCGGAACGGGTCTTCCCACTTGTCCCAGTCGTGGATCTTGATGCCCTCGAACTTGTCGAAGGGAAACACGTCGTCCATCGACTGGTAGGAGGTCTCCCAGCCGAGGCCGCGCGTCATCATTGCGTAGCGCTCCTTCAGACCGAGGCGCTTGGCGGGGGTACTTGCTGCTGCTTGTTGTGTCATGGCGTTGTCCTTGGCTTGTGCGGGCGCTCAGGCGCCCCAGTGGAGGGTGAATTCGTCGTCGGTCTCCTCGATGCTTCCGGAGAGCGAGATCAGGCTGAGGTGCAGCTCCTGCAGGTCCCAGCGGCGGCCGACCTCCGACTCGACCGACTCGCGGCGGATCACCAGCCGGCCGGGCGCATCGATCTTCACCATCGCGGGGTATTCGGTGAGCGTGGCCTTCGGGTTGTCGGCCAGGATGGCCGCGACGATGGCGCGCGCGGCCTCGCCGGTCTGCAGCGCGATGAAGACGGGCGGGCGGGACAGTTCTGCGGTGGCGGTTGTCATGGGGTCTCCTTGGTTTCTCGAATCGGGTGAGGGGTCAGGCCGCGATGCCCAGGCGCGCGACGCGCGTGTCGAGCGCCGTGCGCAAGGTCTGCAGCAGCTGCGCACCCTCGTTGCCCAGCGCCAGCGTTGCCAGCGGACCAAGGGCCTCGACGACCTGGCCGCGCCAGCTCGCATACCAGTGCGCCAGCTGTTCGGCGTTGGCCGGCGACTCCTCGGCCGCGGTCTTCAGCGTGGCGTCGACCCAGCGCACGTTCTCGTCGAACCAGTCGTTCATGAATTCGGTGAGCATGGCCAGCGCATTGCCGGTGGCGTCGCTCCTGGCGTTCACGTAGTGGCGGTACACCAGGGGGTACAGCAGACCGTCGAACACCAGGTTCTGCGCCACGAACACCTCGAACCAGTCCTTGGTGACGAAGAGGTTCTCCATCAGCCGGCGCACCTCCTGCCAGGCGGGGAGCGTCATCCACGCCTCTTTGCCGGCGTCGAGCGCGCGGCCCGAATTGCCGTCCAGTTGCAGGCCGATGCGCGAGAGGTACTGGGCAATGCCCAGCCGGTCCATCGCCGCGAAGATGAAGGGCTGGGTGATGGCCGTGCCGTAGCCGTAGCCACAGCAGTAGCTGTGGTTCATGTTGGCGCCCCACTCGTAGTGACGCAGCGGCACCAGCAATTGCTGCAGCGACTCGCGGGTGGCGGCGTCCGCCTGCGCCAGCAGCTGGCGCTTGTCGGCAAACTCGAATTGCCGGTCGGCGCCCTCCTGCTGGCGGGCGCGCGTGATGGTGTAGACGCCGTAGTAATAGTGGCGCGGGTCTTTGAAGCTGTACCAATCGGCCATGACGATGGCCGTGCGGCGCTTGTCGTACAGCTCATGCTGCGGCTCCCACAGCGGGCGGTAGTGGAAGTTGGCGGTGGGCTGCATGTCCAGCGTGGCTTCCTGGTAGCGCGAGGCCGGCTTGTCGCCGAGCCGCCGCGCCACGTGCGAGAAGGTCTGGCGGATGGGCCGGATGTCGGAGGTCTTGATTTCGACTTGCACGGGATGGTCTCCTTGGGTTTTCTCGGGGGGTTTTCAGTGGTCGATGCCGGGCGCGCCGAAGCGCCACTTCATGCGTTCGAAGTCGAGCCGGGCGCCCTCCTCGGTCGTCAGGTGGCGCACCTGGTGGCGCGTGCAGAACTCGCGGAACTGGTCGAACTGCAGCACCAGCTCGACCGCGAGTTCGGGGTCGCCGATGGCGAACTCGAACTCCACGAAGCGCGCGGCCCGCGTGCCGGTGACGCGCACGAAACACGGCTGGCCGGTCATCTGTGCAGCGCTGCCGCTGCGGTGCTCTGGCGGTATCGAGGAAATCACTTGTTCAATCCATCAAGGGGTGAACGGCAAAGGCGCCGCCCGGCCTCATAAGGGCAACGGGCGTGCCAGCGCGGCTAAGTGATTGATTTACATGGGCTCGCTGCGCCTGCGAAGCCAAAGCACCGGGAAGTCCCGGATGCTCGTTTGATCATTTGCTGCAGTGCAGCTTGATCAAATGGTGAAAAACCGCCACCGCTCAGGACGGCGGCAGGCCTTCCCTCTTGAGCCGGTAGGCCAGCTGCGGCCGGGTGATGCCCAGGAGGCGCGCGGCATGCGAGAGATTGCCCTTGGCGCGCTGCATCGCGGTCTGCATGAGCCGGGTCTCCAGCGAGGCAATGTCGATGCCCTGCTCGAGCACGCGGTGGCACAGCGCGTCGAGCTCGCTGCCATCGGCCCCGGTCTCGGGGGCGCTGCTGATCTGTCCCTTCGCGTCGATGCGGCTGTCGGCGGGCGCGCCTGGCGGTTGCATCCACAGGTGGCTGGCTTCGATGTCGCCGAGGTCGGGCGCCAGCAGCACGGCGCGCTCGATCACGTTCTCCAGTTCGCGGATGTTGCCGGGCCAGGCATGCTTCTGGATGTCGCGCGCGGCTTTGTCGGTCAGGCCGCGCAGCTTCTTGCCGTAGAGCGCGCTGTACTTCTCCACGAAGCGGGCCACCAGTGCCGGGATGTCGGCGGTGCGCTCGCGCAGCGGCGGAATCGAGATGGGAAAAGTGTTGAGCCGGTAGAACAGGTCGCTGCGAAAACGCCCCGCCTGCAAGGCCTGCTGGAGGTTGACGTTGGTGGCCGCCACGATGCGCACGTCCACCTTGATGGGTTGCTCGGCGCCCAGTCGCTCGACCTCGCCGGTCTGCAGCACGCGCAGCAGCTTGACCTGCGCGGCCAGCGGCAGGTCGCCTACTTCGTCCAGGAAGAGCGTGCCGCCGTGCGCCCGCTCGAAGCGGCCGGCGCGCGCGTGGTGGGCACCGGTGTAGGCCCCTTTCTCCACGCCGAACAGCTCGGCCTCCATCAACTCGGCCGGAATGGCCGCGCAGTTCACCGCGATGAAGGGCTGCTTGGCGCGCGGGCCGTTGTCGTGCAACCAACGCGCGAACACCTCCTTGCCCACGCCGGTCTCGCCGAGCAGCAACACGGTGATGGCGCTGTCCACCGCGCTGCGCATCAGGTCGAAGGCGGCGCGAAAGCCCGGTGACACGCCCACCAGCTTCTGGTCGTACTCGCGGCGCGGCTGCAGGCGGCGGATGTGCTGCAGGCCGAGGTTGAACTCGATCAGGTTCTCGGCCACGTGATGGGGGCGGAAATACTCCAGGTAGTGCTCGTCCTGCCACTCCTCGGCCGGGTGGCCCACGATGCGGCAGCGGCTGTCGCCCATGCTGGTGCACTCGACCTCCTTGAACACCACGAAGCGCCCCATGAAGGCGGTGGTGTAGCCCGACGCATAGCCGATCTGCGACCAGCACTGCGGGTCTTCGCCGTAGCCGAAGTCGGCCACGTGCGCGTCGCACTCCCACGAGTTGGTCCACAGGAACTCACCGTGGAAATGCTTGGTGGCGATGTCGAGTTCGAGGTGCGTCTTCTCCACCGAGGCGATGCCCTCGATGGAGTGCAGGCGCGGCCCGAGCATGAAGGCATCTTCGGCGCGCATGCCCGCGCGGCGTTCGCGTACCGCCACTTCGCCGTCGCGCACGCCCGATGCGAAACCCATGCGCACGAGCAGGCCGCGTGCCCTCTCGATGCCTAGCGAATTGAGCAGCTCCTTGCGAAGTTCGGCCAGCGCCCGCGCGTGCATCAACAGCATGCGCTGTTCGTCCAGCCAGATATGGCCGGATCCGGCGCTAAAGCGCAGGAGAGAAAGAAGTTCTCCCACGTTGTCTCCTGGGTATTTTCAGGATACGCATCTTGCGCCGCGCGAACGCAAAGGTGTTATCGGGCTATCTACCGATGGCCTTTCGACTGCGCTCGGGTTGCGTTTGCCTGGCGCATGCGCGCCAGCCCAACGGCCTCAGGCAACAACCACGCGCTGCGGGTCGGCCGCCAGCAGGATCTCGGCGCGTCCACCCGCCGGCGGGTAGATCCACTCGGTGTTGATCTGGTGCTTGAGCGCCTTGGCCTGCGCGCCTTCCATCTTGACCTCGCGGTTCCAGCCTTCGGTGTACACCGCGCCCCACGGGCCGAGGTCCAGGCAGGTCACGTACTTGGGCTGGCTGTACGCGATCTGCGGCAGGCCGAGCAGGTCGGCGGCCACGTTGTGGCCGGCCGAACGACCCAGCGCCATGGCGTGCTGGCAGGACATCATGGCGAAGTTGCCGTCGTCGTCCGTGGCGGCCAACGCCGCGTCTCCGGTTGCCAGGACATGCTCGACACCGAGCACATGCAGGTTGCGGTCCACGTGCAGACGGCCCACGGCATCGCGCGTGCCGGGAATCTGCTCGGTCAGCGCGGTGGCGCGCAGGCCGCCGGTCCAGATGACGGTGAGCGCATCGATGCGCTCGCCGCTCGACGTGAGCAATCCTTCGGCGTCGACGCACTCCACGGAAGTACCGAGTTTCAACGTGACGCCCTGCTCTTTCAGCGCATGCTCGATCACCGGCCGCGGGCCGGCGCCGAGTTCGGGGCCGATCGCCTGCTCGCGCTCGATGACCACGACGCGCACGTCCGCAGCGGCGCCCAGCGCCTGCCTCATTCGCGCGGGCATCTCGGCGGCGGTCTCGATGCCGGTGAAGCCGCCCCCGACCACCACCACGGTATTGCGGGCAGGTGTCGAGGGAAGCGCGGCCAGGTTCTTCAGGTGCGCGTCGAGTTGCACCGCCTCGTCGAACTGGTCGACGCTCAGCCCGTGCTCGCGCAAGCCCGGCACCGGAGGCAGCGCAACCCTGCTGCCCGCGGCCAGCACGAGTCGGTCATACGAGAGCGTCTCGCCGACCCCTTCGGCGGTGACGAAGTCGACTTCTTTCTTGCCGGTACGGATCTGCGTCACCCGGCCCTGCTGGAACCGAACGCCCACGGCGTTGAGCACGTCGGTCAAGGGCGCCTTCATGGCGTCCACGGGCGGCTCGTAGAAGCGCGGGCGGATGTGCAGCGCAGGCTCGGGAGCCACCAGCACGATCTCGACCGAGCCGTCGGCCTTTCCAGCCTGGTCGAGCAGGCGCGCCGCGCCCAATGCGCTCCACATGCCAGCGAAACCGGCACCAATAACCAGAATGCGTTTTGTCATCTCAATACTCCAGCGTTGTTGAACCCATGAATCGCCCCGCGCCTTCCCGACGGGATGCGAATCGGCGCTGAACCTTTACTACGACTCTATTTGTCGTAGTAAAGAAAAGCAAGCGCTTCGCGATCCGCTGACGGACTTCAAGGGCATGGATTGACATCGAAACTCGGACAAATAGAATCGTAGTTCAAAAACCAAGGACCTTCGAATGAAGCATCTACCGACGATGTCCATGAAATTGCTTGCCGCGTCCGTCATGCTGGCGGCGGGTTGCGCCGTTGCCGCCGAACCTGCGGCGCCGCGCGAAACCATCTCGCCTGCGTTCGCGCATGCCATCGCCAACGTGCCCGGCAAGACGATGACCGCGCTGGTCGTCAGCTATGCGCCGGGCGGCAAGACGCCGGCGCATCGCCACGGCAAGGCCTTCGTCGTGGGTTATGTTCTCGAGGGCGCGATCCGCAGCCGTCTGGACAACGGCAAGGAACAGGTCTTTCATGCGGGCGAGAGCTGGACGGAAGCACCTGGTGCCCACCACGCCGTGAGCGACAATGCGAGCACCACCGAACCAGCGAAACTGCTTGCGATCTTCATCGCGGACAGCAACGACAAAGACCTGGTTTCCATCGACAAGAAGTAACGGACTTCAAGCAGGATCCCAGCAAGCCTGCATCCGGACCACGGGGGAATCGATTGAGTCATATCAGCGTTGGCGTCGAATACGGCCTGCATTGCCTGCTTCATCTTTCCGGCCCGCCCACCGGCGTGACTGTCGCCAGCGTGCGTGACCTGGCAGATCTGCAGGGCGTGTCCATCGACTACGTGGCCAAGCTTTTCACCAAGTTGCGCAAGGCCGGCCTGACGGTTGCAAGCGAAGGCAAGAACGGCGGGTTTCGATTGGCCAAGCCGGCTTCCGAGATCAGCGTGCTCGATGTCGTGCATGCGATCGACGGCGTCAAGCCGCTATTCGAATGCCGTGAGGTGCGCGTGCGTTGCGCCGTGTTCGACGGCAACGCACCGCGCTGGGCCGCGCAGGGTGTCTGCTCGATACATGAGGTCATGCTGGAAGCCGAGCAACGCATGCACGAGGCGCTGGCCAGGCAGACACTGGCCGATCTGTCGAGGCGTGTTGACGCAAAGGCGCCCCGCAGCTATGGACCCAGCGTCGTGCGCTGGATGGAGAACCGAAGCGGATCGGCCTGATCGGTGCGATCCGCGCCGGCAAGTCCATCGCCATGGCGCAGATCGGCGAAGGGCCGACAAGAAAAATAGATGGCGCGCGCGGAAGGATTCGAACCTTCAACCGTTGGGTTTGGAGTCCAGTGCTCTGCCAGTTGAGCTACACACGCGAAGAAAAAAGACGAACAAGAAATGCTGGTCTGGGTGGCAGGATTTGAACCTGCAGCCTCCTGCTTCCAAGGCAGGCCGTCTACCAGATTGACAGTACACCCAGAGAAATCCGTTCAAGAAAAATTGGTGCCCCAGGGGAGACTCGAACTCCCAGAATTCCGCTTCTAAGGCGGACACGTCTACCAATTGCGTCACCGGGGCGATGTATGTGGTGCGAGTGTTCAAAAGAGCATTCACAAGGCCTTGGCCCTGTGCCGCGCGGCACGATCACTGCGTCGGAAGGTAGTCGAGAAGAAAAAACAAAAGGCCCGGCACCTTGCGGTGTCCGGGCCTCTTTTGAAGAGCGCTTGGGAGTCCTGCGCCTATGCGCGTACTCCACCCGGATGCATTCGATCGTCGCTGTCGCACGGCCACAGGTTGGCTTGCGGCTGCGGCACGGAATTGGGGTTCCGCGGCAGTTGCTGCAGCGACGGCAGCAGGCCCAGGGCGACACCGGCATGCGATGCGACGCGCACGAACACGTTGCCCGTTTCGGGGCAGGTGTCGTAGATGCGGATCGTTGCGGTGTTCACGGTGTGTCCTGTTGGCGTCGAGTGGGTTGGACTGTAAATAGTCTTTACTTCACCGTCAACCACTTCGAGCGACTTTTTTTTCAAGTACCGTTGCGGCAACGCATCCTTCCCATTCATCTCCAGGAGCCCGCATGGCGTCTTCGTCTCTCGCAGCCCACCCGCACTACGACCGCCTGATCGCCACCGCGCGCGGCCTGCCGCCGTTGCGCGTGGCGGTGGTTCATCCGGCCAATGCCGTGTCGCTCGAGGCGGCGCTCGCGTCGGCTGCGCTGGGCCTCATTGCCCCCACGCTCGTCGGCCCGCGCGCGAGGATCGAGGCCGCCGCGCAAGAAATCGGCGCCGACCTTTCGCACATCACCATCGTCGACGCCCCGCACAGCCACGCGGCCGCCGATGCCGCTGTTGCGATGGCCTTGCGCGGCGAGGTCGATGCGCTGATGAAGGGCAGCCTGCACACCGACGAGCTCATGGGCGCGGTGGTGCGCCGCGAAGGCGGCCTGCGCACCTCGCGCCGCATCAGCCATTGCTTCGTGATGGACGTGCCGGGCCATGCGCAGCCGCTGATCATTTCGGACGCAGCCATCAACATCGCGCCCACGCTCGAAGAGAAGGTCGACATCGTGCAGAACGCGATCGACCTGGCGCACGCGCTGCAGATGCCGGCGGTGCGCGTGGCCGTGCTGTCGGCCACCGAGACCGTCAACACGAAGGTGCCCTCCACGCTCGACGCCGCCGTGCTGTGCAAGATGGCCGATCGCGGCCAGATCACCGGTGCGGTGCTCGACGGCCCGCTGGCCATGGACAACGCCATCGACCCCGAGGCCGCGCGCATCAAGGGCATCACCTCGCAGGTGGCGGGCCGCGCCAACGTGCTGATCGTGCCCGACCTGGACGCGGGCAACATGCTCGCGAAGAGCCTGACCTTTCTGGGCGGCGCCTACGCGGCGGGCATCGTGCTGGGCACGAAGGTGCCGGTGATCCTCACGAGCCGCGCCGATTCGGAATCGGCGCGGCTCGCCTCGTGCGCGGTCGCGTCCATGCTCGCGAAGGCAGGGCGCGACAAGCTCATCAAGGCGGTAGGCTGAACGGCTTCAGCTACCGCGCGCCGGCCACGATCGCGATGCCGCGGATCTGCCCCGCGCCCGCCGTGCGCGCCGGCTTCGGGTAGCGCGCCGGCGCAAAGCGGTGCAGCAGCTCCGCCTCCTGCACCTGCGCGGCTTCCAGGTTCCCGAGCTTCACATGGCCGAAGCCGCGAATCGACAGCGGCAGCGCCGCGATGCGCGCGGCCAGCGCCTGGTTGTCGGCCGACAGCTCCGACGCCATCGCATCGAACAGCCCGTCGAAATGCACGATCAGCTCGCGCTCGGCACGCCGTTCGCCGGTGCGGCCGAAGGGGTCGAACGCGGTGCCGCGCAGCCGCTTGCCGTGCGCGAGCCAGCGCATCGCGGGCAGCATCCAGCTGCCGACACGGATCTTGGCGGGCGCCTTTCCGTGCGCGCCGCGCGCCACCACCGGCGGCGCCATGTGGAACTCCAGCTTCAGCTCGCCTTCGAACTGCTCCGACAGCTTCTTGAGGAACGCGCCGTCGGTGTAGAGCCGCGCCACCTCGTACTCGTCCTTGTAGCTCATGAGCTTGAGCAGGCTGCGCGCCGCGTTGCGCGTGAACGGCAAGCTCGCATCGCCGCCCTGTAGTGCCGCCTCGCGCGCCTGCAGGCCGCGAATTCGCGTCTCGAAGCGCGCGGCCCATGCGGCGTTCTGGTAGCCGGTCAGATGGCGGCGCGCATCGGCGATCAGTTGGTCCACGGAGCGTTCATCGGCTTGCGCCGACTGCGCATCGGCCGGCGCCGCGCGCAGCTGGTCGAGCGCCGCCGGGTCGCCCGCGGCCAAGCGTCCCAGCGAGAACGCCGACTGGTTCGCGGCCACGGCCACGCCGTTGAGCTCGATCGCATGCATCAGCGCCTCCAGGCTCAGCGGCACCAGCCCGCGCTGCCATGCATAGCCGGTCGCCACGATGTTCGCCGCGAGCGTGTCGCCCAGGAACTCTTCCGCCAGGCTCTGCGCATCGAAGGTCTCGACCTGTTCTTCGCCGGCCACGAAGCGCATCTTCTCCAGCAGCAGGTCCACGTGCAGATCGGCGTCGGGGTTGCGCAGCGATTCCGCCACCGGAATCTCGTGGATGTTCGCGAGCACGCGCGTGCGCCCGTGCCGCACGGTCTGCAGCGCATCGGCCGACGCGCCCACCACCACGTCGCAGGCCAGTATCGCGTCGGCCTGCTGCGTGTCGATGCGCACCTGGTTCAGCCGCTCGCGCGAATCGGCAAGCCGCACGAAGCTCAGCACCGAGCCGCCCTTCTGCGCGAAGCCCATGAAGTCGAGCACGCTGGCCGACTTGCCTTCCAGGTGCGCGGCCATGGCGATCACCGCGCCGACCGTCACCACGCCGGTACCGCCCACGCCGGTGACGAGCAGGTCGTACGGCGCGGCCCACGCATGCGCGGCGGGGTGCGGCAACGCGGCCACGCGGTGCAGGAACGCATCGCGCCCCGCGGCCAGCGCACCGCTCTTGCGGCGCAGCTTGCCGCCGGTCACGCCCACGAAGCTGGGGCAGAAGCCCTTGGCGCAGGAATAGTCCTTGTTGCAGCTGGTCTGGTCGATCTTGCGCTTGCGGCCCATCGGCGTTTCGTGCGGCAGCACGGCCACGCAGTTGCTCTGCACGGTGCAGTCGCCGCAGCCCTCGCACACCGCCTCGTTGATAAAGAGGCGCTTGGGCGGGTCGGCCAGCTCGCCCTTCTTGCGGCGGCGGCGCTTCTCGGCCGCGCAGGTCTGCTCGTAGATGAGCACGGTCACGCCCTGCATCTCGCGCAGGCGGCGCTGCACGTCGTCGAGCGCGGCGCGGTCGTGGAACTCGGTGCCTTGCGGAAAGCGGCCCTTGATGTCGTCGTACTTGCCGATGGCGTCGCTCACGACCACCACCTTGCTCACGCCTTCGGACTCGACCTGCCGCGCAATGGCGTCCACGCTGATCACGCCGTCGACCGGCTGGCCGCCGGTCATCGCGACCGCGTCGTTGAACAAAATCTTGTAGGTCAGCGTGGCCTTGGCCGCCACGGCCTGGCGAATGGCCAGGTAGCCCGAGTGGTAGTACGTGCCGTCGCCCAGGTTCTGGAACACGTGCGGCGTCTTGGTGAACATGGCGTGCGAGATCCAGTCGACGCCCTCCCCGCCCATCTGGATCAGCCCCGCCGTGCTGCGGTCCATCCAGTTGGCCATGAAGTGGCAGCCGATACCCGCGCGCGCCGTCGAGCCTTCGGGCACCTTGGTGCTGGTGTTGTGCGGGCAGCCCGCGCAGAAGTACGGCAGGCGCTTGACCGCATCGCTCGCGTTGCCCAGCAGCTCGGGCGGCGTGAAGTCGCGCACGTGCTGCAGGTGGTCGCCCAGGTCGTGGTTGTCGGGGAAGTGCACGGCCAGCCAGTGCGCCACCAGCTCGATGAGCCGCGACGGCCGCAGTTCGCCGAGCGCCGACACCAGCGGCTGGCCCTCGCGGTCGTGCTTGCCCACGAGCACGGGGCGCGCGTCGGGCGGCGCGTTGTAGAAGATGTCGCGCAGCTGCGTCTCGACCACGGCGCCTTTCTCTTCGACGATGAGGATTTCCTCGAGCCCCCGCGCGAAGGCCTTGATGCGCGTCTGCTCGACGGGAAAGCTCAGCCCAATCTTGTAGAGCCGCACGCCGGCGCGCGCCAGTTGCTCGGGCGACAGCTCGAGACGGCGCAGCACCTCCATCAGGTCGTGGTGCGCCTTGCCGCAGGTGACGATGCCGACCTTGGCGTGCGCGCTCACGATCACGTCGCGGTCGATGCTGTTGCGCTTGGTGAAGGCGGCCACGGCCGCGAGCTTGTCTTCGAGCCGCGACTCGATGCGCAGCGACGGCAGGTCGGGCCAGCGGTAGTGCAGGCCGTCGGCCGGCGCGCGGTGGCCGGTGGCGCCGCGCACGGTGTCGGCGTCTTCCCAGGCCTCGACGCGCGCGTTGATCTCGTCCAGGTCGACCGTGCCGGCGCTCTCGACCACCTCGGACAGCGCAGCCATGCCGACCCACGCGCCCGAATAGCGCGACAGCTCGTAGCCGTAGAGGCCGAACTCCAGGTACTCGGCCACGCACGAAGGCTGCATGACCGGCATGCGCCAGGCCATGAAGGCGTGGTCGCTCTGGTGCGGCATCGACGACGACACGCAGCCGTGGTCGTCGCCCGCCACCACCAGCACGCCGCCGTGCGGCGACGAGCCGTAGGCGTTGCCGTGCTTGAGCGCGTCGCCCGCGCGGTCGACGCCCGGGCCCTTGCCGTACCACATGGCGAACACGCCTTCGACGGTGCGTTCGGGGTCGGACTCCACGCGCTGCGTGCCCAGCACCTGCGTGGCGGCCAGCTCTTCGTTCACGGCCGGCACGAAGCGTATGCCCGTGTCCTTGAAGCGCTCGCCGGCCTTCCAGATGGCCTGGTCGACCATGCCCAGCGGCGAGCCGCGGTAGCCGCTGACGAAGCCCTGCGTGTGCAGGCCGCGCGCCGTGTCGCGCCGGCCCTGCATCACCAGCACGCGGATCAGCGCCTGCGTGCCGGTGATGAAGACCGAGCCCGAGGGGGCCCAGAGGTTGTCGGAGAGTTGGTAGCCGGGCCGTCTGAGTGCGGCCATGTCGTGGGGAGCGTTCATGCCGGGAATTGTTCTGCGACACACTGCGGAAGTGCTTCTTCAATACACTAGCGCAGACCCTTGTTTTAAGAATAATCTTCTCGGAAATCGCCATGAACGTCGGTTCTGTTTCTCTTGACGAGCATTGCCTCAAGATTCTTTCTGCACTGCAGCACGACGGCCGGCAGACGGTGCAGCAGATTTCCGAGACCGTCGGGCTCTCGCCCACGCCCTGCTGGAAGCGCATCAAGGACATGGAGGCCGCCGGCGTCATTCGCGGCTACACCACCCTGGTCGACCCCGAGCAGGTGGGCCTGCATGTGTCGGCCGTGGCCGAGGTGAACCTCGACCGCCACAGCGAGGCGATGGTGCAGCGCTTCGAGGAGGCCGTGGCCGCGAGCCCGCAGATCATTCGCTGCGTGTCGGCCACCGGGCCGGCGGACTACATCCTGAACGTGACGGTGCCCGACATGAAGCACTACGAGCGTTTCCTGCACGAGGTGCTGTTCAGCCTGCCCGGCGTGACGCACGTGCGCTCGAGCATCGTGCTGCGCGAGATCAAGTCGGAAACCGCGCTGCCGCTGGACCACCTGCTGCCCGGCACGCCGGGCAAGCCCCGCGCCACCACGGGGTCGCGCAGAAGCTAGGCGCGCCGCATGGAGAATGCCCCCATGCCCCTGCCCAAGCCCCTTCTGCTGCAACGCGCCTACCTCGTTCTTATCGCCGTGCTGGTGATCGTCGGCTGCTGGGTCGCGCCCATCGACGCGCCCGCGCGCGCCCAGGTCAACGACGGGCTCAAGCGCGCGCTGACCACTTTTGCCGCGGCGCGCGCGCTGGGCGCGGTGGTGTCGGTGGCACAGGGCACGCAGGTCGACGCCACGCCGGGCGGCGTCGGCGTGAGCTTTGCGCCGGGGCAGGCGCTGAAGCCGCTGAACGAGCTCATCGAACAGTTCGCGTCGGTCATGCTCGCGGCCAGCGTGTCTTTCGGCATTCAGCTGGTGCTGCTGAACATCGGGGCGCACCAGCTGATGTCGGTGCTGGTCTGCGGCGTGGCGCTGTTGTGGATCGGCTGGCGCTGGCGGCGCGGCAGCTCGCCGCGCTGGCTGCAGTCGGCGCTGATCGGCCTGCTGCTGGTGCGCTTCGCGGTGCCGCTGGCCGCCGTGGCGAACGAGGGCCTGTACCGCGCCTTCATGGCCGACGACTACCAGGTCGCGCTGTCGGGCAT
The DNA here is from genome assembly GCF_016082275.1 of Variovorax sp. E3. GTDB lineage: Bacteria > Pseudomonadota > Gammaproteobacteria > Burkholderiales > Burkholderiaceae_C > Variovorax. The sequence goes on along the minus strand of NZ_MOWM01000036.1, from coordinate 3,424 downwards.
CGAGAAGTCGCCCACCGCCGTGGTCGACGCCACGCAGGAAGCGCCCGCCGCGCAAGAAGGCTGGCGCGACCGCGTCGAGCGCTGGCTGCCGAAGCTGCCCAACCTGAAGGCGACCTACGACCAGATCCTGAAGTCGGCCTCCGACTGGGCCGAGCGCATCGTGAAGCTCATTGCGCTGTTCGTGCTGCAGACCGTGGTGCTGCCGCTGGCGTTCCTGTTCGCGGCATGGCGGCTGGCGCGCGCCGCCATCCGCGAACCCGCGCGCAAGTAGACCCCTGCCCGCCTGCCCGCTTGTCGTTGTTTCAGCCGCGCGCCGCGCGCGGCGGCATGGGCAGCAGCCGGCCGGGAATCACGGCCGTGAACGCACACCCGCGCCCGCCGGGGCTCTGCGCCAGCTCGATGCTTCCGCCCATGCGCTGGCAGGCCTGCCGCACGATCGCCAACCCCAGGCCCGTGCCCTGCGTCGATGCGTCCGCGCCGCGATGGAAGCGCTCGAACACCAGCGCCCGGTCGGCTTCGGCAATGCCGGGCCCGCTGTCCACCACGGACAGCACCAGCGCGCCCTCCGCGTGCCGCAGCGTGACCACGACCTGCCCGCCCACCTCGACGTACTTCACGGCGTTGTCGAGCAGGTTGCGCAGCACCGACTCGAACAGCGGCACCGGCAGGTCGAACAGCAGGCTGTCGGGCGATTCGAGCACCAGTTCCAGCTGCCGCGTGTCGGCGTCCTTCGAGGCTTGCGCGAGGTGCCGGCGCATCAGCTCGGCCACGTCGATGCGCTGGGTCTGGGGATGCTCTCCGCCGTCCATGGTCGCCAGCTCCAGCAGCTGCTGGATCAGGTGCGAGCCGCGCGCAATGGCATGCGTCAGGTGCTGCGCGGCCTCTTCGCGCTCGCGCGGGTCGTTGGAGCGCGCCAGCACATGGGCCTGCGCGCCGATCACGGCCAGCGGCGTGCGCAGCTCGTGCGCCGCGTCGTTGACGAAGGAGCGCTCGCGCTCGACCTTGCCGCGCAACTGCGCAAGCAGCCCTTCGAGCGCCTTCACCAGCGGCACCAGCTCCGCATAGCGCGGCTCGAAGCCCAGCGGCGACAGGTCTTCGGCGCTGCGCGTGTCGATGCGCTCGCCCAGCATGCGCAGCGGCTTCAGGCCCTGCGCCGCCGCGATCCACACCGGCGCCAGCACGAAGGGGAACGCGATCAGGAACGGCATGAAGAGCGAGCTGCCGATGAACATCAGCACCCACGAGAGCCCGCCGTTCGGCTCGGCCACCCACACCGTCCACCGCGCGCTGCGCCCTTCGTAGAGCCAGTACCGCTGGCCTTTCAGGACCACGTCGACCATGCGGCCGGGCTCGCCGTGCAGCGCATGGCCGGCGATCTGGGGCGACGCGTACAGCAGCTTTCCGTCATGGTCCTGCAGCATGAAGGCCACCTCGCCGGGCAGTTCCGCCTCGGAGGCGCGCATGGCGTTGATCTGCCGCGACAGCGCCTTGATCGTCGCCACGGCGACGTCCTCGCGCTCGACGTCGGCCAGGGTGATGTTGAGCTCACGGCCCAGGAGCACCACGCCCGAGTCGGTGTGCATGGTCAACCGGAAGCTCACGTACAGGTACACGACCACGGCGAGCCATGCCAGCGTGAAGGCGATCAGCAGCGACAGCGCCACGCGCCGCACCAGGCTGCGGCGAAACAGCCACTTCATGCCGCGAGCATGTAGCCGACGCCGCGCACGGTCTTGATGCGCTCGGCGCCGATCTTGCGGCGCAGGTTCGACACGTGCACCTCGATGGCGCCAAAGTCCACCGGCTCGCCCAGCGGGTCGAGCCGCTGCGACAGCGAGCCCTTCGGGATCACCGCGCCGGGCTCGCGCGCCAGCTCCAGCAGCAGCTGGAACTCGCGCGGCGACAGGTCGAGCGTGGCGCCCGCGAGCTTGACCACGTGGCTGCGCGGCTCGATGTCGAGCGCGCCGAACGACCACACGTCGCTCGCCTGGTGCGCATAGCGCCGGCGCACGGCGTGGATGCGCGCCACCAGCTCGGGCGTGGCAAAGGGCTTGACCACGTAGTCGTCGGCGCCGCCGTCGAGCCCGGCCAGCCTGTCTTCCAGCGCCGAGCGCGCGGTGATGACGACGATCGGCACCGTCACCCCCGCGCGGCGCCAGCGCGACAGCAACTGCAGGCCCGAGCCGTCGGGCAGGCTCACGTCGAGCAGCACGCAGCCGCAGGCATCGCCCTCGAAGGAGCGCGGCGCGTCGGCGATGCGGCGCAGCCATTCGATGCTGAAGCCCTCCGCCTTCAGGGCCTGCGAGAGGGCGCGGCCCAGGTCCAGGTCGTCTTCGATGAGCAGGAGATGCATGGCCCGGATTGTCCACGCCGAAACCTTAAGCATTCCCAAAGGTTGGGTGTCGAACAATGCGGTCTTCTCATTGCACCGACAGCCGCCCGGAACTTCACGGAGTCGCACCGCGTGACCACATTCATCGCCGCCAATTCGCGCCGGGCGCTCCCGGCCATGCTCCTGGTCGCCGCACTGCTTTCCGCGTGCGGCGACAACCACCCCCGACGACGGCGGCGGCACGCTGACGGCGGCCGCCGAGCTGCGCCTGCGCGCCGTCTCGGCGGCGGCCCAGGGCCTTGCCCAAGGCGTCGTCGCCGCGGTGGCGGGCCACGTCACCCCCGCGGGCGACGAACTGGGCGCGGCCGGGCCGGACGGCCCCGGCGGCAAGACGCTCTTTGCCATCGACGCCGATGCCAAGGCGATGACGGCCGTGATCGCGGCCCGCCTGGTCGAGCGCGGCCTGATCCGCTGGGACACCCGCATCGCCGAAGCCCTGCCCGAGCTGCGGCGCGAAATGCTGCCGGCCTACCGCGGCGCGACGCTGGACGACCTGCTCGCGCACCGCGCGGGCCTGCCGCCGTTCACGGCAAGGGAAGAGTTCCGCCGCTTTCTCGGCCTGCTGCCCGCGCACCCCGATGCGCAGCTCGCCAGCGACAGCGGACGCCGGCTGTTCTTTGCCCGCTGGCTGCTGCAGCAACCGCCCGCGGCCGACACCGGCTTCCTGTATTCGAATGCGGGCTATGCGCTTGCGGCCACCATGCTGGAGCGCGCCAGCGGCCAGAACTACCACGCGCTGTTCGAGCAGGAGGTGGCACGCCCGCTGGGCATCGCGGGCGCGTGGCGCGAAGCCGGCACCGCCGATGCAACCGGCGCCGGCAGCCTGCGCCTCTGGCGCGAGGCGCTGGTGCGGCCAGCCTGTACGCCACCACGCCCTCGACCTACGCCAGCTGGCTGCGCTGGCACCTGCGCGCCTTGCAGGGCGAGGCCACGCCGCTGCCCTCGGGCTACGTGCGGCGCCTGCGCGACCTGGTGCCGGGCGGCTACGCGTTCGGCTGGACCGGCGCCATGCGCAACGGCCGCCCCGTGCTG
>NZ_MOWM01000035.1 GCF_016082275.1 Variovorax sp. E3 | reverse complement strand
GCCTGGGGCGGCTTCATGCGCGCCGCGCGCACGCTGGCGGAAGGCGGCCGCTTCGACGGCTTCGCCGACGCCGCGCCGGGCGCGAGCTCAACGCCTTCTTCCGCCCCTTTGCCGGCTGAGGCGTCGTGGACGCGCTGCTCGCCGAGATCCGCAACTGCCGCGTCTGCGCCGAACACCTGCCGCTGGGGCCGCGCCCCGTGGTGCAGGCCAGCGCCGGCGCGCGGCTGCTGATCGTCGGCCAGGCGCCCAGTCTCACCGTTCACAAGACCGGCGTGCCGTGGGACGACAAGAGCGGCGAGCAACTGCGCCGCTGGCTCGGCGTCGATCGCGACACCTTCTACGACGCGGCGCGCATCGCGCTCATGCCGATGGGTTACTGCTACCCCGGCCGAGGCACCAGCGGCGACCTGCCGCCGCGCAAGGAGTGCGCGCCGCTGTGGCAACACAAGCTGCTCGCGCAGATGCCGCGCGTCGCGCTGACGCTGCTCATCGGCCAGTACGCGCAGCGCCACTTCCTGGGCAAGACCGCGCGCGCCAACGTGACCGAGACGGTCGAGGCCTTTGCCGACTACGCGCCGCGCTTCATTCCGCTGCCGCATCCGTCGCCGCGCAACACCGGCTGGTTCCAGCACCACCCGTGGTTCGAGAGCGATGTGCTGCCGGTGCTGCGCGAGCGCGTGCGACAAGCGCTCAGCGGCTGACGCACGCCATCCTTCGTCGGGGAGCGAAGCGAGGCGGTGCCTTCGCCGACATCATCGGCGGCATCTCACCCCTCGGAAGAAAGCGCACCCCATGCAACGCGAAGTCATCCGTGTCGAACCGCTGTCGACCTGGCTGGACAACTGGAAGGCCCCGGTCTCGGTCGCCACGCGCCACGGCGACACGGTGTACGTGTCGGGCCTGCCGCCGTTCGACCCGGCCACCGGGCAGGTGGTGCTCGACGCCTCGCTCGAGCGGCAGGCCGAGCTGGTGCTCGAGCAGCTCAGGCTGTGCCTGGAGACCGCCGGCTCCTCGCTCGGCCACGTGCTCAAGTGCAACGTGTATTGCACCTCGGTCGAGAAGTTCGCGGCGGTCAACGCCATCTATGCGCGCTACTTTCCGAACGACCCGCCCGCGCGCATCTTCGTCTGCGTGCCCGCGTGGCCGGGGAAGTTCGACATCGAGATCGACTGCGTCGCGGCCACGCGATAACTACTGCGCCGAGGCCGCGGCATCAAAGGGCCGCGCCGCGTACACCACGCGCCCGCCCACCACCGTCATCAGCGACGTCGTCTTGCCGATGCGTTCCACCGGCACGGCCAGAAAGTCCTGGTCGAGCACCGCGAAGTCCGCGAGCTTGCCGACCTCCAGCGTGCCGCGCCGGTTCTCGTCGAAGCTGAACCACGCGCTGCCCGCCGTATACAGGCGCAGCGCCTGCTCGCGCGTGGGCGTTTCGTCGGGGCCGCGCATGGCCTTGCCGCTCACCGTCTTGCCGTCGAGCATCCACTGCAAGGCGACGAAGGGGTTGTACGAGGCCACGCGGTGCGCGTCGGTGCCTGCGCCCACGTTCACGCCGGCGCGCAGCGCGGTGCCGATGGGCGGCATGCGCCGCGCCGCGTCGCCGCGCACGGCGAGCATGCGGTCGCCCTGGAAGTACATCGCGTCCTGCATGGTCCAGCCGATGCCCAGCGCCTTCATGCGCGCCAGCGTCTCGGGGGAGGCGTCGTCCAGGTGCGCGATCGACCAGCGCAGGTCCTTGATCGGCACTTCGGCGTTCAGCTTCTCGTACAGGCCCAGCAGGTGGTCGACCGAGCCGTTCTCCTGCCAGTGGATGGTGACGGCGAGCTTGCGCTGCGCCGCCCATCGCACGAGCTCGTAGAACTTCGCCTTCACCGCTTCGTCGGGGAAGTTGTTGTTGTACATCGCGAGCGTCACGCGTTCACCCAGGCCGTTGAACTTGAGCATGTCGTCGCCGAAGCCCATCGGCAGCATCTGCGTGAGGTCGCGAAACTCCTGCAGCTCGGCGCCGGGCTTCTGCGCGAACACGCTGTAGGCCACGCGCAGCGTCAGCGCCTTCTCGCGCCACAGCTCGAACAGCGCCGCGTACTGCGAGGGCGCGATGCTGAAGCCACCCGGGTCCACCAGGCCCGTGATGCCGAGCCGGTTCAGCTCGGTGAAGAAGGCGCGCGTACCGGCCACGTTGTCGGCGTAGGTGGGCTTGGGCAGCTTGTCGAACAGCGCCGAGATGCCGACGATGTCGCCGGTCATCCAGCCCGGCGCGCCGTCGGGCGAAGGCTTCATGCCAGCGGGCAGGGTGCCGGCGGGAACGCCCAGCGCCTGGAGCGCCTTCGGCGTCATCACCACCGCTTCGTAGAAGAGCTGCACGTACACGGGATGGTCGGGCGCGGCCTCCTGCAGCTCGGCCAGCGTCGGGCGGCGGCGCTCGGCGAACTGCTGCTCGGTCCAGCCGCCGGCCACGATCAGCCAGCCGCCGGGGCGTGCGTTGGCGGCGGCCGTGCGGATGCGCGCCATGGCCTCGGCGATGGTGCCCGCGCCGATCCAGTTGACCTCGGTCGAGTAGCTCAGCGCGGCGCGCACCGCGTGCATGTGCGAGTCGATCAGGCCCGGAATGACGGTGCGCCCGCCCGCGTCCACGGTGCGCGTGGCGGGGCCAGAGAGCGCGCGCATCTGCGCGGCGTTGCCGACGGCCACGATGCGGCCGTCCCGCACCGCGAGCGCCTGCGCGGTGGTGCCGGCGGCGTCGAGCGTGACGATCTTTGCGTGGGTGACGACCAGGTCTGCCGGTTGCGCCTGCGCGGCAAGGGTCAGGGCGAAGAGGCTGGCAAGCACCAGTCCCTTGCCAGGGACACCGCAAAACCGGCTTTGCCGGGCCGCGGGTGTCGCTCCCTGCAAGGGGGTTGGCGTAGCGACACGAAGTGCGCGAAGACTGGGGTTGAGCTTCATCAGTCGACCTTGATGCTCGCGGCCTTGACCACCTGCTGGGCCTTGCCGGTCTCGTCGACGATGAACTTGTTGAACTGCGCCGACGACATGGTGAAGGGCTCGGCGCCGAGCTTTTCGAGCCGCTCCTTCAGCTCGGGCGACACCATGATCTTCGCGACCTCGGCCTGCAGGCGGTCGACCACCGGCTGCGGCGTTTTCGCGGGCGCGAACAGCCCGACCCAGAACAGGTACTCGGAGCCCGGCACGCCGGCTTCCACCGTCGTCGGCGCATCGGGCAGCGCCGACGAGCGCTTGCCCGTGCCCACGGCCAGCGCCTGCAGTTTGCCGGTCTTGATGAGCGGCAGGGCCGACACCATCGGCGCGAAGAACCAGTCGACGCGCCCGGCCATCACCTCGGTCATGGCCTCGGGCGTGCCGCGAAAGGGCACGTGCTGCGCGTCGATGCCGGCCGCGAGGCGGAACACCTCGGCGTTCATGTGCGTGGCCGAGCCGTTGCCCGCCGAGCCGTAGTTGAAGCCGCCGGGCTTGGCCTTGACCTTGGCCACGAGGTCTTTCACGTCGCTGAAGTGCGACGGCGCCGTCACCAGCACGTTGGGCAGGCTGGCCATGGGCGTGATGCCGGTGAAGTCCTTGAGCGTGTCGTAGGACAGGCCCTTGTAGATCCACGGGTTCACGAGGTGGCCCGCCGAGTGCACCAGCAGCGTGTAGCCGTCGGCCGGCGACTTGGCCGTGATGGCCGCGCCCAGCGTGCCGCCCGCGCCGGGCTTGTTGTCCACGATGACGCTGGTGCCCAGCGCCGGCCCGAGCTTCTCGGCCACGAGCCGCGCGACGATGTCGGTGCCGCTGCCCGCCGTGAACGGCACGACCAGCTTGATGGGCTGCGTGCCCGGCCAGGGGCCCTGCGCGTGCGCGCCGGTGAGCGCGCAGGCCGCGAGTGCCGTGGCCGCCGCCGCCAGCGCCTGCCTGCGGCTCCAGGTGAATGTCTTCTTCATGCGTCTTGTCTCCGTTGATTTAATTGGTCGAGCAATGAATGACTGGAAAAAAGGGGAGGCGCTAGGCGGGCGGCGCGTGCGGCATCACCAGCGCGACCAGCACCGGCCGGTTCGTGCGGTTCTCCAGCTGGCGCTTTTCACCGGGCGCGAAGCGGCAGCTGTCGTAGGCCTGGAGCACGTCTTCCTGGTGCGCGCCGTCGATCTCGCCGACCACGTGCAACTGGCCTTCGAGCACGAGGTAGAGCTTTTCCATCGGCGAGCCGTCGAGCCCGGTGTGGCCGCCCGGCAGGATCTGGCTCATGCCCATCCACATCTGCGTCGAGGGGCCGGCTTCCTTGCCTTGCAGGCGCAGGCAGCGCATGTCGAAATGATTGGGCGCCTCATAGTGCGGCGCCTCGCTGAAACGGGTCACGTGCATGGGGTGTGCTCCAGGAGGGAGGGGGTGGTTCAGGGCCGCAGCACGACGCGGTCGGTGCTGCCCGAGAGCACCAGCCGATAGGCGTCGATCGCTTCGTCGAGCGTGAAGCCGCGTGCCACGGGAAAGGGCTTCAACGTGCCGCGCTCGAAGCCGTCGCGCATGGCGTCGAGCTGCGCGGTGCTGGCGATGCAGTCCATGGCCAGCGAGTCGATGCCCACGAAGGTGTGCATGCCCCGGTAGAACGCGAAGATGTCGAAGGGCACTGCGCGCTCGTGCGTGGCGATGAAGATCTGCGTCGCGCCCTTGGCCATCGCCTTGTTGGCGGCCTCGAAGTAGGCGCTGCCCACGGTGTTGTAGACGATGTGCGCGCCGCGCCCGTCGGTCAGTTCGCGCACCTGCGCGCCCACGTCGGCGTGGTGGCGCGCATCGATCACATCGACGGCCCCGCTGGCAAAGCCCTCGAACGGCCCCGCGTGCCGCTGCACCGCGATCACGCGGGCGCCGGCTTGTGAAGCCAGTTGAACAGCAGCCTGCCCGACCTTGCCGTTGGCGCCGAGCACCAGCACCGTCTGCCCCGCCTGCGGCATGCCGCTGCGCCGAAAGCCTTCATAAGCGGTCACGAAGGGCACGCCCACCGCGCCGGCTTCGTCCATCGAGATGCCCTGGGGCTTGGCGCGCAGCGCCTGTTCGGGCAGCACGAGATAACGCGCATGCGAGCCGTCACGCGTGATGCCGACATCGCCGCCGGAGCCATAGACCTCGCGCCCGATCCATTCAGACGGCCCGCTCACGACCGTGCCCGCGAAGTCGCGCCCCGGGGTCCGTGGCCACACGGCCTGCGGCATGATGCCCAGCGTCGCCTTGACGTCGCTGGGGTTCACTGCAGCGGCGGCGATGCGTACCACCGCGTGGCCGGCAGGCGGCGTCGGTTCGGCCTGCGGCGCGGCGTGCAGTTGCAGCGCATCGAGGTTGGCGGCTTTTTCGTTCACCCGCAATGCGCGGGAGGTGTGGGTCGTGTGCATGGCAGCGACGTTCATCTTTGGATTCCTGCTTGCTGTGTTTTGGATTGCTTGTGCTGCTGTTCAGGGCGTGTGCACAGGACACCGGGTACTCCCCTCCGCGAATGTCCCCCGGGGCTTCGCCCCTCCTCCTTTATTTCGCTGCGGGGAGCACCCGATGCCCTGTGCACTTGGGCACGCTGCTGGTGCTCGCCGATCAACGACCGCTCCGCATAACGGTCACGTCGATGGGGTGCCTTGCGCAGCGAAATAAAGGAGGAGGCCGCAGGCCGGGGGACATTCGCGGAGCAAGGCACCCCGTCGGCGTGATCGCGCCCTGAACGACCGGACGCAAAACAAGAGATGCAGGGGGCCACGCTAGCCCCGCCCAACCGGCAGCCCCAACATCGCACGCGCCTCACGCGGATTCGCTACTTCACCGCCCAGGCTCAAGAGAATGTCTCGTGCCTTGGCCACGAGCTGCGCATTGCTCTCGGCGAGCACGCCCTTTTCGAGGTAGATGTTGTCTTCCATGCCCACGCGCACATGGCCGCCCAGCAGCCACGACTGCGCGACGATCGGGAACTCCATGCGGCCGATGCCGAAGGCGCTCCAGAACGCGCCGCGCGGCAACATGTTGCGGGCGTAGAGCAGCGTCTCCGGCGTGGGTGCGAAGCCGTACTTCACGCCGAGCACGAAGGTCCACATGGCCGGCCCGTCGAGCGTGCCGTCGGCGATCAGGTCGAGCGCCAGGTTGATGTCGCCCGAATCGAAAATTTCCAGCTCCGGCTTCACGCCCGCCTCGCGCATCACCTTCGCCATGCGCCGCACATTCCTCGGCGTGTTGATGACCACGTCGGGGCCCGAGTTCATCGTGTTGAGGTCGAGCGAACACACGTCGGGCTTGATGAGCGCGATGTGCTCCACGCGCTTCTCGGGCGGCAGCAGCGTGGTGCCCGGCGCGGCCACCTTCGGGTCGTCTTCGCCCGGAACGAAGCGCCCGCCGGGCCCGGTCGTGAGGTTGACGATCAGCTCGCGGTTCTCGCGGCGGATGCGCTCGACCACCTCGCGGTACAGCTCGACCTCCATCGACGGCTTGCCCGTCTCCGGATGGCGCACATGAATATGCACCTGCGCCGCGCCGGCCTCGGCCGCCGCCAGGCATTCGTCGGCGATCTGCACCGGCGTGATCGGCAGGTGCGGCGTCTGCTCCGGCTTCACGAGGTTGCCCGTGACCGCGCAGGTGATGAGCGTCTTGGTAGCGGCGCTCACAGGTGGCGCCCTCCGTCGACCACGATGCGCGTGCCCGTCACGAAGCGCAGCGTGGTGGCCAGCGCCTCGACCGTGGCGGCCACGTCGTCGGGCAGGCCGATGCGGCCCAGCGGCGTGGTGCTGGCCATCTTGTTCGCGAACTCCGCGCCGCGCCCGGGCACGAAGCCCGATTCCACCGCGCCCGGCGACACCGACACCACGCGCACCGCCGGCGCCAGCGCCTTGGCCAGCGCGTCGCCCACCACGTCGAGCCCGGCCTTGGCCGCCACGTAGGCCAGGTTGCTGCCCACGCCCGTGAAGCCCGCGATGGACGAGATGTTGGCCACCAGCCCGTCGCCGCTGGCCTTGAGCATCGGCGCAAAGGCGCGGATGGTCGCGAACACGCCGCGGAAGTTGGCGCGCACGATGTCGTCGATGAGCTCGTCGGTCAGCGCGTCGAGGTCGGCGGCCGGCACGGGCTGCGTGTGGCCCGCGCTGTTGACCAGGATGTCGCAGCGCCCGAACGTGGCCTTCACCTCGGCGGCGGCGGCATTCAGGCTCGCCGAGTCGACGATGTCGGCGCGGATCGCCGTGTGGCGCTGGCCGTGGGCAGAGGGCAGGGCGGCGGCGCGCGCGGCCGCGTCGTCGCCCTTGCGGTGCAGCAGCACGCAGGTCGCGCCGAGCGCGGCCAGCCGCGTGGCCGTGGCGTAGCCGATGGCGCCTAAACCGCCGGTGATGACGGCGACCTTGCCGTCGAGTCTGGAAACAGGATCGAAGCTCATGGTGATGGATGTGGTGGGTAGGCGTGGGTTCAGGGAATGGGAGGCCGGGGGAACTTCATCTCGCCGGGCTCGAGCTCGAAGTCGTGGTGCATCGACGCGCTCCGGCCGTCGGGCGCCAGCGCGAAGCGGCCGATCAGCCTGCGCGTCACGCCGAAGGTCGGGTCGCTTTCCAGGTTCTCGTCGTCGTCCGCGAACACCTGGGTGATCAGCACCTTGTGTCCCGGCTTGCTCACCATGAAGTGCAGGTGCGCGGGCCGGTTCGGGTGGCGTTGCTGTGCGCGCAGCAGCACGCCGCAAGGGCCGTCGGTCGGCACCGGGTAGCCGGCGGGGCGCACGCTGCGAAAGTGAAAGCGCCCTTCGCGTCGGTGGCGAAGCGGCCGCGCAGGTTCATGTCTTCCTGCGACGGGTCCTGGTTTTCATAGAGGCCGATGGGCGAGGCCTGCCACACGTCGACCGTGGCACCCGCCACCGGCCGGCCCTGGCCGTCGCGCACGGTGCCCGTCACCTCGAGCGGAATGCCCGGCGTGCCCGAGCGCGCGATGCTGTCGCCCAGCGCGCAGTCGGGCGAGTTCGCGCGCCAGAACGGGCCGAGCAGCGCGGCCGGCGACTCGCCGTGCGGGTCCTGGTTGTTCTGCAGCGCGACCACGGTCGACACGCCCAGGATGTCCGCCGCCAGCACCACCTCGTTCTTGGTCTCGCCCGTGGCATGGCCGATGGCGACGATGAATTCGAGCGCCTGCTCGAACTCTTCTTCGGTCAGCCGCACCTCCTGCACCAGCGCGTGCAGGTGGCGCGTGACCGCCTCCATCACGGTGCGCAAGCGCGGGTCGGGCGTGCGTTTCATGGCGTCGAGGGTGAAGCCCAGCACCGAGCCGGGCGAGGTGGCAATGTTCATGGCGGGTCTTTGCAATCGTTTGCACGATATTAGTCCAAATCGCCGAAAAGTAAAATGGCGGTTTCCGACAGACCCTGAGTCAAGTATCGGAACCCGGAGCCGCCCGACTGCCCGACAATCGTTTGCACCAATGAGCACCAGCCCCGCATCGCCATCGTCCCCCGTCACCATCCGCGACGTCGCGCGCGCCGCCGGCGTGCACGTGTCGACCGTGTCGCGCGCGCTCAGCCCCGAGAAGCGTTCGCTGATCAGCGACGAGGTGCTGCGCGTGGTGGAAGAGGCCGCGCAGCGCCTGGGCTACCGGCCCAACCGCGCGGCCTCGGCGCTGCGCACGGGCCGCACCCACACCATCGGCGTGCTGGTGCCCGACATCACCAACGCGGTGTTCCCGCCGATCCTGCAGGGCATCGAGGCCAGCGCGGCGGCGCGCGGCTACTTCGTGTTCGTCACCAACGTGGTGGACCCGGCGCTGGCGCGCCCGGTGCTCGAGCGCATGCTGGCGCAGCGCGTCGACGGCGTGGTCATGGCCACGGCCACGCGCGACGACCCGCTGGTCGACTTCGTCACCAGGGCCGGCATGACGGCCGTGCTGGTCAACCGCGCCGACGAAACCGGCCGCCTGCCGGCCGTGGTCAGCGACGACCGGCTCGCGATGAAGCTGGCGGTCGATCACCTCGTGGGCCTGGGCCACAAGCGCATCGCGCACCTCGCGGGGCCGCAGACCATTCCGACCGGCGTGGGCCGGCGGCTGGGCGTGGAGCAGGCGCTGCGCGACCACCGCATGAAGCCTTTTCGCGTGGTCGAGTGCGCAAGCTACAGCCGCGAGGCCGGCGCGCTGGCCATGAAGCAGATGCTCGCGGCCGGCGCGGCCCCGCAAGCGGTGGTGTGCTGCAACGACCTGGTGGCGCTGGGCGCCTACGACGCATTGCGCGAGGCCGGGCTGCGCGTGCCCACCGACATTTCGGTCACCGGCCACAACGACATGCCGCTGGTCGACATGGTCGACCCGCCGCTCACCACCATCCGCCTGCCGCACCGCGAGCTGGGCTGGCGCGCGGCCGAGATGCTGTTCGACGAGATCGACGGGCGCTCGATGTCGGCGTCGACCGTGGTGCTGCGGCCCGAGCTGGTGGTGCGCAAGTCGACAGGCGCGCCCGCCGCTGCTGCCGCGCGCTGAACCGGCAGGCGGCCTACCTGATCCGCCACCACAGCGCCGAGATGTCGTCGCTCAGGCCCGCCAGAAGCAGGGCCACGGCGGCCAGCGCGATGAGCGCCTTCGTGCGGCGCGACAGCCCTTCCTTGGGCGCGAAGTCTTCGGCACGGCCGCTGAAATGCACGCCGCAATGCGGGCAGCGCAGCGCATAGCCGAACACCGGTTCGTTGCAGCGGATGCAGGGCACTTCGCCGGGGCCCGGCTCGCTCGACGCGTCGGCGCCGTCGCGCGCGGCCTGCGCCGCCGCCGCGCGCTGCTGGGCTTGCCGGGCCCGGCGCTCGCGGTGCGCGGCCAGGTCGATGGGTTCGTGGGAGTTGTCGGGCATGGCTGAATGCTCGTGAGTCTAGGCCGGGCGCGGCGCGGGTTTCTTTCGCGCCGCCGGACGGCGCGGCGGCTTGGCCTCCAGCACCAGTTCGGCCGGCAGCGTGTCGTTCCATGATTCGGTGAAGTAGGCGCGGTCGCTCGGCACCAGCTGCGGCAGCGCCTCGCGCAGCAGGTCGAGCGACTGCTCGGCCGCCTTCAGGTCGCCGGCATGCGCCGCGTACCAGGCGTGCTCGAACAGCAGGCTGCAGTGCTGCAGGCCGGGGTAGCGGCGGCGCCCGGCCTGGTGGTCGGCCAGCCGCGCCTGCGCCACCTGCACCCAGCGCGCGGGCCAGTGGGTCGCGTCGAAGGCGTCGGCCAGCGGCCCCGCGAGCTTCGACACGGCGGCCGGGTCCAGCGGCTTCTGCGCGCGGAACTGCGCGAGCGTCGGCTGCTTGTCGGGCCGCAGTGGCCGCGCGCGATGCGCATCAGGTAGATCGCGTTCCATGCCGAGCGGCCCTGGCCGTCGGTGTGGCCGCACAGCCATTCGCTGAAGGCGATCCACTGCACCGCGCGGCGCGTGGTGTCGGCGTTGCCGTGCTGCGCGAGCGCGGGCAGGTCCGACAGGCCCACGCGGTCGAACAGCCACGCGGCCATGCCCATGTTGGCGGCCACGTGCTGGGCCGCGTCGAACGAATGCGATTCGAACGCCGCCGCCAGCGCCTCGCCGAAGCGGCGCAGCGACTCTTCGGCCAGCGCGGCCGCGGCCGGCTTGTCGTCGGCCGAGAGCCCGAGTGCGCGCGAGCGGCACACCAGCGCCCACAGGTTGCACCACTCGAAGCGCACGTCGGGGTGGTGCCGCAGCACCAGCCCGCGCGCCGCGTCGTCGGCCATGCCGCCGAGCAGCGACTGCGCCAGCGGCAGGTCGCGCGCGGTGTAGGCGCACCACGCGGCGACGATGCACTCCATCGCGCCCAGGTAGTCGTTGCCCGCCACGTGGTGCGCGAGCCGCTGTTTCTTCAGGGCCTGCAGGCGGCGCCGCGCCTGCTCGTTGTCGCCGAGCCGGCGCCACAGCATCGCCTCGTTGAGCGTGACCAGCGCGCGCTGGAAGTCGGTGGCGGCCAGCGTGCCGGCGAGCGGATCGATTCGAGCGCGCTCGGCGGTTGGGCGTCCGCACCGCTGCCGCCGCTGCTGCCGTTGCCCGCGACCGGCGCCATCAGCCGGCCCTGCCGCGCCGCCTGCTGCGACGCGACCAGCTGCTTCCAGAATGCCGCGTCCTGCAGGTGCACCGCGTCGGGCGGCGGCGAGCCGGTGGCCTGCGCCTTGCGCGCCCGCAGCCCGAGGAACGACGCCACCTCGCGGCCGTGGCCGCGCGGTCGTCCACCAGCACACGCACGCGCCGGGCCTCGGCCGCCGGCAGCCAGAACGGCCCCTGCTGCGCCGCTCGGCATTCAGGAAGCGGGGCTCGCGCAGCGTGTCCTCGCCCCAGCCGACCTCGATGTCCCAGCCTTGAAGTCGCGGAACGCGCGGCTCACGACCATGCGCAGCGTGCTGGCGTCGGACACTTCGCCGCGCAGGTCGGCCAGCCGCACCAGCCGCGCCGGCCTCGTGGGCATGCAGCATGCGCACCAGCAGCCAGAGCGATTGAAAGGCCGCGCGCCGGCCGTTGACCGACTGCGGCGAGGTGAGTTCGATGGAAAGAAGAGCGGGCTTGGACACGCCCCGAATTGAACCTCAAAACGGGCGCGATACCTGAAGAAAAACGCGTGCCGGGCTCAGTACCGGTGGCGGTCCAGCAGCTCGGGCACCTCGCTGCGCCCGATGCCCAGGTCGCGCAGCTCGTGCTCGCTCATGCCGGCCAGGTGGCGCATGTCGGTCCGCGCGCGGCGGCCGTTCACCACGCGGCGGCGCCAGCCGCGCAGGGCATGGATCAGGCGTTGATGAAAAGACGATGGCTTCGGGGCGGTCACGGTGGGCTCCTTGGTTGGGAGCGCTCATCTTCCGGCGGTGCATACTATTGTGGAAGTTGAGAATTCTGAGCACTTCAATCAGATTCCCTGATACCTGCGGACGACACCCCATGCGACAGCTCAACCTCGACCAACTGCGCACCCTCATCGCCATCGTCGATCTCGGCACTTTTTCGGCGGCGGCCAAGGCGCTGCACCTGGCGCAGCCACGGTGAGCCTGCACATCAGCGAGCTCGAATCGCGGCTGGACGCGCCGCTGGTGGTGCGCGGCAACCGCCGCATCACGCCCACCGCCGCGGCGCGGCGCTGGTCGAGCGCGGCCGCAAGCTGCTGCGCGACACCGACGACGCGGTCGAGGCCGTCAAGCGCCAGGCCGAGGGCCGCGTGGGCCGGGTGCGCCTGGGCACCTCGACCGGCGTGCTGGTCGACCTGCTGCCGCAGGTGCTCGAGGCGCTGGGCGAGGAGCATGCGGGCATCGACGTCGAGGTGAGCATCCGCGGTTCGTTCGAGGCGATGGAGCGGCTGGCCGAGGGCACGCTCGACATCGGCCTAGTCGCCATTCCGCAGCCGCCGGTGCGCGGCATCGTCGTCACGCCGTGGTGCGAGCAGCCGATGATGGCCTTCGTGCCCGCGCGCTGGAAGGCGCCCAGGCGCGTCACGCCCGCGTGGCTGGCGGCGCAGCCGCTGATCTTCAACGAGGCGACCACGCACATGTACCGCCTCACGATGGAGTGGTTTGCCGCCGCGGGCTTTGCACCCCGCGCGCGCATCGAGCTGAACTACGACGCCGCCATGCGCAGCCTCGTGGCGGCCGGCTATGGCGCGGCGCTGTTGCCGCTGCAGCAGAGCACCGACACCGCGCGCAACGACCGCATGCGGATCCTGCCGGTGACGCCCAAGCTCACGCGGCGCGTGGGCATTGCGCACCGCCAGCCCGCGATGCTCGACGGCGCCACGCTGAGCGTGCTGAAGGTGCTGACGATGTTCCGCCAGACCTGACGGGCAGCGGCGGAGAACTCAGCCCGCGTCGGGCTTGCGCATGCCGAGCGAAAGAATCTCGTTGGCGTTGACGATGGCCGTCGCGATTTCTTCGGTGGTCGTGCGCTTGCTCATGGCCTGGTCGCGAATCAGGTCGTAGGCCTGGCCTTCGGACACGTCGTGCGTCTTCATGAGAATTGCCTTGGCCTCGGCGATGCGCCGTTGTCCCAGCAGCTTGGCCTCGACCTTGCGCAGCCGCTTGGCCAGCGAGCGCGCTTCCTTGTGCGCTTCGCGCGCCACCACCAGCGCCGACAGCAGGCCGAACGAGCGCACCGGTGAAGGCAACACGGCCTTGGCCCCGATTTCGAGCACGGCCTCGATGATGGTCGGGTTCTCGTAGGTGACGACGGCGATGATGGCCGGCGCATCGTCGCTCTTGGTCCACTCGAAGCGCAGGTTGATGAGGTCGGGCTGCACCGCCATGAACGCCACGTCGATGCCTTCGGGCAGCACTTGCACGGGCGGCCAGAAGGCTTGCACCTGGCAGCCGATGCGTTGCAGTTGCTGCGTGAGTTGCCGGCCGTCGCTGTCGTCGGGGTGGATCACGGCGATCTTCAGCAGCCGCAGCTCTTTCAGCTGCGGCGGTGTCACGCGCAGGGTGTGCCGTTTGGGGGCTGTGCCGTCCACTTATCGGGCCTTCTGTTGTTCGGGGCGTCGCTGTTCAGGGCGTGTGCACAGGACACCGGGTACTCCCCTCCGCGAATGTCCCCCGGGGCTGCGCCCCTCCTCCTTTATTTCGCTGCGGGGAGCACCCGATGCCCTGCGCACTTGGGCACGCTGCTTTTGCTCGCCGATCAACGACCACCCTGAACAGCAGCGCACGAACATGGGCGATGTCATCCTAGAGCTCCAACGTATCCAGCTTGGCCGTCCAGTCGCCCAGCGAGTGGGTGACGAGATAGGGATCGGGGTACACGGCCCGCGTCGCCTGCCGCACGATGGTGAATTGACCGTGCGCATCGACCCGCCCGATGCGTGGGTACAGACAGGTGTGGTGATTGGCCGGATCGATCTTGACCAATCCCTGCGGCGCATCGAACTCGCTCCCCAGAATGTATGGAAGGATTTCCGCGATGCCGTCGCTGCCCGCCTGACGATAGGCATTGGCGAAGATGTGCATCTGGAAATACGAGGCCTCCCAGCACAGGTTGGGTACGCAGCCGTCGCCGAAGCGCGCGCGCAACATCGCCAGGCAACGCCGGTTGGCCGCCGAGTCGATCGACTGGAAGTACGGCGCCGCCGTGAAATGCCCCGTTGCCACGCCATGGCCCATCTGCGAAATCTCGGCCTCCGAGGTCGTCAGGCTCGCGATCGGCATCGTCTTCGGGTCGAAGCCGGCTTCGGCATACGCGCGGTACAGGCTTGCGGTGGAGTCACCCACCACCGTCGAGAAAATGAAGTCGGGCCGCTTGTCGCGGATGTCGTCCATGATCGCGCGGTAGTCGCGCTCGCCGGCATCCAGCGCCACGTAACGCTCGCCGAGCTTTTCGCTGCCGGGCCGCTGCATCACCAGCTCGCCCATGATGCGGTTCGACTCGTAGGGGTAGATGTAGTCGGAGCCGATCAGATACACGCGCGCGCCGAAGTTCGTGGTCATGAACTCGGCCAGCTGCACGCTGTTCTGGTTGGGCGCCGCGCCCGTGTAGATCACGTTGCCCGAGTACTCGAAGCCCTCGTACAGCGTCGGGTAGAAAAGCAGCTTGTTCCACTTCTCGATGACCGGGATCACGGCCTTGCGGCTGCTCGACATGTAGCAGCCGAAGATCACGTTCACGCGGTCCTGCACGATCAGTTTCTCGGCCAGCTGGGCGTAGCGCGCGGGGTTGGATTGCGGGTCGTAGCGCACGGCCGCGAGCTCGCGGCCGTCGACGCCGCCGGCCGCGTTGATCTCCTCGATGGCGAGCAACGCGCCCTGCAGCTGCGAGAGCCCGATGGTCGATGTGACGCCGGTTTCCGAGTAAAGGA
This sequence comes from Variovorax sp. E3, assembly GCF_016082275.1. Classification (GTDB taxonomy): domain Bacteria; phylum Pseudomonadota; class Gammaproteobacteria; order Burkholderiales; family Burkholderiaceae_C; genus Variovorax. The sequence goes on along the minus strand of NZ_MOWM01000035.1, from coordinate 39,979 downwards.
TGCCGACGCGAAGGGGGTCCTTGTCAGCCACGCTGAAGTCTCCTTGGGGGTCGTCGAATCATCATAGTCTTCAGTGGGCGGCGGCCAGCCGCGCGCTCATGCGCGTCAGGCGTGCGGGCAGGCTGCGCGCGTCGTCGGCGATGCAATAGTTGCGCCAGCCGAAGATGCGCCGCACATACGCGTCGGCCGCGCCGTCCACCGCGATGCAGGCCGTGCGCACGCTGGCGCCGCGGGCCTCGGCCACGGCCTGGCGGGCGTCCTCGACCAGGTAATGCGGGTCGTGCACGTCGATGTCGGAAGGCGCGCCGTCGGTCACGAGCAGCACCGCGCGCTGGCCGGGCGGCTCGTCGTGCATCAGCGCGGCGGCGTGGCGCAGCGCGGCGCCCATGCGGGTGGAGTAGCGGCCGCGCACCGCGCCGATCATGGCGCGCGACGGTGCGTCGAGCGGGCGGCCCGATTCGAGCAGGCGGTAGTAGTACACCTCGGCGCGCGTGTTCGACGAAAAGCCGTGGATCGCGAGCCGGTCGACGCCGCGCGCGTCGATGCGGCCAGCAGCAGCGCGGCCTGCTTCTCGATGTCCAGCAGCGACGCGGCGTGCGGGCCGGCGTCGTTGGCCGACGCGGAAAGGTCGAGCAGCACCAGCACGCTCGACGGGCGCGGGCCCTTGCCGGGCCGCATGAACAGGCGCGGGTCGGGCCGCAGGCGCAGGCGGCGGTCGACCAGCACCTCGATGGCGGCGTTCAGGTCGATGTCGTCGCCCTCCCATTGGCGGCGCAGGCGGTGCGTGCGGTCGAGGTGCCGCGCGCGGGGCAGGGCGAGCGGGGGAATGCGCTCGTTGCTGCCATGGCGCAGGGCCTGTTCGCGTGCGGCGGCAAGGCCCTGCCATGCCGGCAGCTTCTCGATCACCGTGCACCAGTCGGGGCGCAGGCGTTCGAGCTTGCGGTCCCATTCGGGGTAGGTGTAGCGGCCGAGTTCCATGTCGCCCGCGGCCTCGGGCGGCGGCCCGCCGCCGTCGTCGGGCGCATCCGACGAAGAAGAAGGCGGTGGCGGCCGCGCGCCCGCCTGCTGCAGCGCGATGGCCTCGTCGGGCGGCGTCTCGCTTCGCCGAAATCCCACAGGTAGCTGTTGTCGTCGCGCCAGGCGCGGGCACCGCGTAGTCCTGCGGCTCGAAGCGCACGCGCATCTGGCCGAGGTCGTTCGCCAGGATCGACGCGATGGCGCGGAACGCGTCGTAGTCTTCCAGGCCCGCGCCGGCCACGGTCTCGTCGAACAGGCGGCGCGCCTTGTTCACCCAGTGGTTGTCGTCCTGCCACGCGGGGAGCATCAGCACGCGGTCCATGCGCGCGAGGAGCGCGGCAAAGCGCAGGTCCAGCGGATCGGGCACGGGCGCGAGCGATGCGGCGAACCAGCCATGCACGCCGGGGAAGTCGCGGCACAGCAGGCGCTCGACGCGCGCGTCCTCGACGGCCGAGACCACGGCGATGCCCATGGGCTTGAGCGCGCGCGCCGGCCGCGCGGGCCTGGAGTGCCGCAGGTGCGCAACAGCGTGCGCGACCATGGCGCGGCACAGGCGATGTGACCCCTCGGCGCCCTCCGGCAGCAGCAGCTTGCGGCCCGCAAGCACGGCGCGCGTTCCCGCCCCCGTGAGCGGCTGCACCTCCACGTCGATGCCGGCCAGCCCGCGTGCCAGCAGGGCGAGGGCGCCGTGCCCGTCGTTCATCCGAACTGCGCCTCGACAAAGCCCTGCAGCGCGCTCGCCATGTCGGGGTCGTCGGTGAGGGCGCGGGTCATCGTCATCTCGCAGCTTTCGCGCGGCGTCACGCCGTCGCGGATCAGCACGCCCGCGTAGATCAGCATGCGCGTCGACACGCCCTCGTCGAGTCCGCGGTGCTTGAGCTCGCGCGAGCAGTGCGCAATGGCCACCAGCTTCGTCGCGAGCTCGGTGCCCACGCCGGCCTCGTGCGCGACGATCTCCGCCTCGAGCGCCCCGTCGGGGTAGTCGAATTCGAGCGCCGCGAAGCGCTGGCGCGTCGACGGCTTCATGTCCTTCGCGCTGCTCTGGTAGCCGGGGTTGTAGGACACCACGAGCTGGAAGTCGGGGTGCGCGTGCACCAGCTCGCCCTTCTTGTCCAGCGGCAGGATGCGGCGCGCGTCGGTCAACGGGTGGATCACCACGGTGGTGTCCTGCCGCGCCTCCACCACCTCGTCGAGGTAGCAGATGCCGCCGTGCCGCACGGCCAGCGTCAGCGGCCCGTCATGCCAGGCGGTGCCGTTGGCGTCGAGCAGGTAGCGCCCCACGAGGTCCGAGGCCGTCATGTCCTCGTTGCAGGCCAGCGTCACCAGCGGCCGGCCCAGCGACCACGCCATGTGCTCCACGAAGCGCGTCTTGCCGCAGCCCGTCGGGCCCTTGAGGATCAGCGGCATGCGGTGGCGGTACGCCTGCCGGTACAGCGCCACCTCGTTGCCCGCGGGCTTGTAGAAGGGCTCGGCCTCGATGCGGTAGCCGGCGAGCGGGTCGTGCACGGGTGCGTTCATGGCGTGGCGAGCAGTTCCTTGAGGGCGTCGTCGATGAAGCGGGTGTCGACCGGGCTGCTGCCGCCGCCCGCGAAGTGGCCCCACACGCCGGGGATCGGCCGGCACTCGGCGTTCGGCATGTGCGACACCTCCCATTCGTTGTCGGCCACGGGAAAGTACAGGTCGCGCTCGGCGGGCATCACCAGGGCGCGCGCCTTGATGGCGCCCAGCGCCTTCTTGAAGTCGCCCTTGAACACCGGGTTGTCGCTGATGTCGCCGTGCTGCCACGACCACAGCATGGCCAGCAGGTTGTTCGCGTCCTTCTTCAGGAAGAAGCCTTCCCAGTAGCCGACCAGGAAGTCTTCGAGCGAGCTGAAGCCCAGCTCGCGCCACAGCTGCCGCATGTAGAAGGGCTGCGACAAACCCCAGCCCGCGTACACCCGGCCCACCGCGCGCAGCCCGGTGGCCGGCGGCGCGGCGTACCAGCCGCCGTTCCATGCGGCGTCGGCCGTGAGCGCGGCCTTCACGCCTTCGAGGAACACGATGTTGTGCGGCGCCGTCTTCGCCGAGCCGCAGAACGGCGCGATGCGCCGCACCATGTCGGGGTACAGGCAGCCCCACTGGTTGGTCTGCTGCGCGCCCATCGACCAGCCCACCACCAGCGCGAGCTGCTCGATGCCGAACTTCTCGGTCACCAGCCGGTGCTGCAGCGTCACGTTGTCGTAGAGCGTGACGTTCGGAAACGCGCCAGGTTGTAGGGCTCGGGCGAATTGCTCGGCGAGGACGACAACCCGTTGCCCAGCATGTTGGGCACGACGATGAAGTACTTCGCCGGGTCCAGCGCCATGCCGGGGCCGATGAGCCATTCGTTGTCGTAGTGCTGGCCCGAGTACCACGTGGGGTAGACGATGGCATTGCTCTTCTGTGCGTTGAGCGTGCCGTAGGTCTTGTAGGCCAGCTTCGCGCCGCGCAGGGTGGCGCCCCGCTGCAGCGCGACGTCGCCGAGTTCGAAGATCTCGTAGTCCATGGGGCGGCGGCTCAGCGGTGCTTGGCCGGCTCGTTGGGAATGCCTTCGATCGGGCATTCGGGCGTGCCCACGGTGCTGCGCGTGAACGACTCCACCATCTCGCGCGTGCCCTCGGGGTCGGTGATCCACTTGGTGTAGAAGTTGTAGGGGCAGGCGGCCACGCCCTTGTCGCCGTCGCCCGAGTTGATGGTGCCGGTGTAGCCGCGGTGCACCAGCTTGAACAGGTGGTTCTGCGACTGGCCGTTCTTGCGCGCGTCGCGGATCAGGCCCATCGACAGCTCGGCGTAGTTGATGCCCATTTCTTCCTCGCCGCATTCGCCGAGCGTGCGGCCGTCGAAGCCGATCAGCGCCGAGTGGCCGAAGTACGAGTACACGCCGTCGAAGCCCGCCGCGTTGGCCACCGCCACGTAGGTGTTGTTCATGAAGGCCATGGCCTTCGACACCATGATCTGCTGCTCCTTGGCCGGGTACATGTAGCCCTGGCAGCGGATGATGAGCTCGGCCCCGCGCATCGCGCAGTCGCGCCAGATCTCGGGGTAGTTGCCGTCGTCGCAGATGATCAGGCTGATCTTCATGCCCTTGGGGCCTTCGCTCACATACGTGCAGTCACCCGGATACCAGCCCTCGATGGGCACCCACGGCATGATCTTGCGGTACTTCTGGACGATCTCGCCCTGGTTGTTCATGAGGATCAGCGTGTTGTAGGGCGCCTTGTTCGGGTGCTCCTCGTGGCGCTCGCCGGTCAGCGAGAACACGCCCCACACGTTGGCGCGGCGGCAGGCGTCGGCAAAGATCGCGGTCTCCTCGCCGGGCACCGTGGCGGCGGTGTCGTACATCTCCTTCGCGTCGTACATGATCCCGTGCGTGGAGTACTCGGGGAAGACCACCAGGTCCATGCCCGGCAGGCCCTTCTTCATGCCGACCAGCATTTCGCCGATCTTGCGGGCGTTGTCCAGCACCTCGGCCTTGGTGTGCAGGCGGGGCATCTTGTAGTTGACGACCGCGACGCCCACGCAATCGTTGCTGCTCGAAATATCACCATGTCTCATGACGCTGCTCCTGGAGGGGTGGTTGAGGAAAAGAAAAGAGGAAGGGGTTTCACACGGTCAGGAAGGACCTGACCTTGTCCTGGTCGAGGCTGGCGCGCGCCTCGTCGTGCACGAGCCGCCCGCGGTCGATGACGAGGAAGCGGTCGGCCAGGTCGAGCGCGAAGCTCAGCACCTGCTCCGACACCACGACCGCGAAGCCGCGCTCGGCGCGCAGCACGTTCAGCGTCTGCGCGATCTCCTTGATGATCGAAGGCTGGATGCCCTCGGTCGGTTCGTCCAGGATCAGCACCCTGGGCTCGGAGATCAGCGCGCGCGCAATCGCCAGCATCTGCTGCTGGCCGCCCGAGAGGTTGCCGGCCTTGCGCTGCTTCATGTCCTTCAGCACGGGGAAGAAGCGGTACAGGTAGTCGGGCACCGTGCGGTGGCCCGACCTGGCGGCGCCCGAGAGGATGTTCTGCTCCACCGTGAGAAACGGAAACACCATGCGCCCCTGCGGCACGAAGGCCAGGCCGCGCGCCACGCGCTGGTAGCTGGGCAGCGCGGTGATGTCGGCGCCGCCCAGCCTGATGTGGCCGCCGCGCGCGGGCAGCAGGCCGATCAGCGACTTCAGCAGCGTGGTCTTGCCCATGCCGTTGCGGCCCATGATGGCCACCGCCTCGTCGGGCGCGACGCGCAGCGACACGTCGCGGATCACATGCGACTCGCCGTACGCCACGTCGAGTCCGGAAACTTCGAGCATCTGTGTTTCTCCTTGAGTTCAGTGGCCGAGGTAGACGTCGATCACGCGCGGGTCGGCCTGCACTTCGGCGGCCGTGCCTTCGCTGAGCAACTTGCCCTGGTGCAGCACGGTCACGCGGTGCGCGATGCGCTTGACGAAGTCCATGTCGTGCTCGATCACCACCACCGACTTGCCCGGCGCGATGCGCCGCAGCAGGTCGCCGGTCTGCTCGCGCTCGCGCGGGCTCATGCCGGCCACGGGCTCGTCGAGCAGCAGCAGCTCGGGCTCCTGCATCAGCAGCATGCCGATCTCCAGCCACTGCTTCTGGCCGTGGCTGAGCTGCCCCGCGCGGCGGTCGAGCTGGTCGAGCAGGAACACGTCGGCCGCCATCGCGTCGATGCGCTCGCGCAGCGCGGCCGTGCGGCGGAAGGTCAGCGACTGCAGCAGGCCGTGCATGCGCGGCAGCGAGATCTCGAAGTTCTCGAGCACCGTCAGGTCTTCGTAGACCGAGGGCGTTTGGAACTTGCGGCCCACGCCGGCGCGCACGATCTCGTGCTCGTTCAGGCGGGCCAGGTCCTGGCCGTTGAACAGCACGCGGCCCGAGCTGGGTTTCGTCTTGCCGCACACCATGTCGAGCAGCGTGGTCTTGCCCGCGCCGTTCGGCCCGATGATCACGCGCAGCTCGTTGCGCTCGACCGCCAGGCTCAGGCCGTCCACGGCCTTGAAGCCGTCGAAGGACACGGTGAGGTCTTCCACGCGCAGGATCTGCTCGCTCGACGGCGGCACGGCCGTGGCGGCTTGTGGCAGTCCGCCGTTGGGCAGGGTCATGGTCGCGTTCATGGCGCCGTCTCCGCATGGCGCCGGCGCAGCAGTTTTTCGCCCAGGCCCGCCAGGCCGTTGGGCATGGCCCAGACCACCAGAATGAACACGGCGCCCAGGAAGTACAGCCAGCCTTCGGGGAAAGTCTCCGACAGGTACGACTTGAGAAAGCCGATGAGCAGCGCGCCGATCACCGCGCCCGGGATCGACAGGCGCCCGCCCACCGCCGCGTAGATCACCATCTCGACCGAGGCCACCACGCCGATCACGCCCGGCGCGATCAGCCCCACCTGCAGGCTGTAGAACGCCCCGCCGATCGAAGACAGCACGGCTGCCACCGCGAACACGAAGGCCTTCATGTGCGCCGTGTTGTAGCCGCTGAAGCGCACGCGGTCCTCGCGGTCGCGGATGGCGATGAGGATCTTGCCGAAACGGCTGCGCACGATGACGAGCGACACCGCCATCACCAGCGCGATGGCCAGCACCTCGATGAAGTACATCACGCGCTTGGCGTCGTCGCCTGCGATGTCCAGCCCCAGCAGCGTGCGGAAGTCGGTGATGCCGTTGGCGCCGCCCGTGTCGCCCTGCTGGCCGATCACCACCACGGTGAGCGTGAGCGCCAGCGACAGCGTGACGATCGCGAAGTACACGCCGCTCACGCGCCGCTTGAAGATCGCGTACGAGAACACATACGCCAGCACGGCCGGAACCGCGAGGATGCCGACCACGGTCCAGCCCAGCGAATGGAACGGCTGCCACCAGGCGGGCAACTGCTCCACGCTGCTCCACACCATGAAGTCCGGCAGCTCGGGCGCCGAGGCTTCGAGCTTGAGGAACATCGCCATCATGTAGCCGCCCAGGCCGAAGAACATGCCCTGGCCCAGGCTCAGCACGCCACCGTAGCCCCAGGTCAGCACCACGCCCACCGCGACGAACGCGAAGGCCAGGTACTTGCTCACGAGGTTCAGGCGGAACGCATCGAGCGTGAGCGGCAGCACCACGGCCAGCAGCAGCAACACCGCGGCCATGGCGCCGATGTCGCGCCGGCGTTGAGGAGAAAGAGGAGAAAGCTTTTGCAACCGCATGCCTCAGCTCCTGGACCGCGTGGCGAACAGCCCGTTGGGGCGGAAGTACAGCACCACGATCACCAGCAGCAGGATGGTCGCCTTGGCCATCGAGCCGCTCATCAGGTACTCGAGCCAGGTCTGCGACTGCGCGATCGAGAAGCCCGACAGCGCCGTGCCCACCAGGCTCTGCACGCCGCCGAACACCACCACGATGAACGAGTCGACGATGTAGAGCTGCCCCGTGCCGGGGTTGGTCGAGCCGATCATGGTGAACACCGCGCCCGCGATGCCCGCCAGGCCCGAGCCCAGCGCGAAGGTCATGGCGTCGACGCGGTGCGTGTCGATGCCCACCGCGCCGGCGATGGCGCGGTTCTGCGTCACCGCGCGCACCTTCAGCCCCCACGGCGTGCGGTACAGCAGCAGGTACACGCCGGTCGCGACCAGCGCGGTGAGCCCGACGATGAAGATGCGCGTCAGCGGCAGCTGGATGCCCGCGGTCGGCTCCCACGCCCCCGCCAGCCACGCGGGCAGCGGCACGCTCACCTCCTGCGCGCCGAAGATCGAGCGGTAGGCCTGCTGCAGCATCAGGCTCAGGCCCCAGGTGGCGAGCAGGGTGTCCAGCGGGCGGTCGTAGAAGAAGCGGATGAAGCCGCGCTCCAGCACGTAGCCGAACGCGAAGGTCACGGCGAACGCGAACGGAATCGCGGCGAACAGGTACAGGCCCATGAAGCCCGGCGCGAAGTGCTCGAAGAAGCGCGCCGCCAGGTAGGTCATGTAGGCGCCGAGCGCCATCAGTTCGCCGTGCGCCATGTTGATGACGCCCATCAGGCCGAACACGATGGCCAGCCCGATCGCCATCAGCAGCAGGATGGTGAACAGGCTCACGCCGTTGAACACCTGCATCACCGCGATGTCGAAGTTCATCGCGTTCAGACCTTCGGGAACGGGTTGGGCTCGACCAGCTGCGGCGATTCCCACACGATGTCGAACTGCCCGTCGGGCCGCGCGCGACCCACGCGCACCTTCTTCCACACATGGTGGTTGGTGGCGTGGACGCGCACCGTGCCCTCGGGCGCCTCGATCTCCACGCCCGAGGCGGCGGCCGTGACCTTGTCGACGTCGAAGGACTTGGCCTTCTCCACCGCCAGCTTCCACAGGTACACGCTGTTGTAGGCCACCTCCATCGGGTCGCCGATCACGCGGTCCTGCCCGTACTTGGCCTTGAAGGCCTTCACGAACTTCTCGTTGGCCGGCGACTTGATGCTCTGGAAGTAGCCCATGCAGGCGTAGTAGCCCGCGGCGTTGTCCTTGCCGATGCCCTCGATCTCGTTCTCCGACACCACGGTGGACAGCAGCACCTGCTTGGCGCCGTCGAGCCCGGCCGCGCGCAGCTGCTTGTAGAGCGCCACGTTGGAGCCGCCCACCACCGTGCTGTAGATGCAGTCGGGCTTGGCGGCCTTGATCTTGTTGATGATCGACGAGAACTCGGTGTGGCCCAGCGGCGCGTATTCCTCGCCGAGCACCTTGCCGCCGGCCTTGGCGATGGCGGGCTTGGCGATCTTGTTGCAGGTGCGCGGATAGATGTAGTCGGAGCCGACCAGGAAGAAGCTCTTGCCCTTTTCGCGCGCCATCCACTCCACGGCCGCGATCACCGACTGCGTGGCTTCCTGCGAGGGGTAGAACACGCGCTTGTCCTGCTCCTGGCCTTCGTAGTAGGTCGGGTAGAACAGCAGGCCCTTGGCCTGGGCGAGCACCGGCAGCAGCGCCTTGCGCGAGGCCGAGGTGTAGCAGCCGATGATGGCGGCCACCTTGTCGCGCTCCAGCAGCTTGCGCGCCTTCTCGGCGAACACGGGGTTCTCGCTCGCGCCGTCTTCGACCACGGCCTCGATCTTCTTGCCCATCACGCCGCCGGCCGCGTTGATCTCCTCGATGGCGAGCTTTTCGGCGTCGACCAGCGAGGCCTCGGCGATGGCGATGGTGCCCGAGAGCGAATGCAGCAGGCCCAGCTTCACGGTGTTGCCGTCCTGCGCGAAGGCCAGCGGCGCCACGCCGGCGGCCGCGCCCAGCACGATCATCGAGCCGCCCGTCTTCACGATCTGGCGGCGGTTGAAAGCGTTCGTCGTCGTCATGTCAAATTCCTTTGTGTTTGTGCGAGTCATCAGGAAGATCCGACCTTCGGAACCGTGCGTTGGGTGTCTCCTCCCGCGGCGCGGCCCTGCAAACGGGCGCTCGGCTGCCAGTGCGTTTTTTCTTCGGGCAAAGCTCCGCCACCGGATGCGGCGCATCCGTTTCGAAAAAGCTTCCTTGCGGCCGAAAAAACAAAAAAGCCCGAACCGGTGGTGAAACCGATTCGGGCTTTATTGCCCGACGCCTCGCTGGCAGCACTGGCAGCGGGTGTCGTATGACTGGTAACGATTGCTCGTTGGGGCGGATTCTTCTCAACTCACCCCGGCATGAACATACGCTTTTTCGCCAATTGGCGAAAGCGCGGCGCATGTGTTATTCGCGCGCAATCAATCAAATGAATGAATGAATGAATGCAATCAGCGTGGACGGGCGTAGTCGGACTCGATCCAGGCGCTGGCGCTGGCGGCCGTGAGCCTGAAGGCGGGCGACACGCTCACGCTGGCGAGCTCGGCGTCGTCGGCATCGTCGTAGGCGGTGAGCGTGGCCGAGGGGTTGTCCTCGTCGGGCACGATGGCCAGCGCCACGCGAATGCGCTGGTCGTTGCGCGCGGTGACCGTCACGCTCTTGTTGAGCGTGGCGTGCAGCTGCTGCTCGTGGCGGCGGATCACTTCGGCGGCGGTCTTTACCAGCGTGGAGAAGGCGGGGCCGTCGAGCGGCTTGGGGTTCTTCTTGTCGCGGCCCATGGTCCAGGGGCCGACGAGGGCGGGCTCGGGGTCGCCGTGGCGGGTCATTTCGACGGCCCAGCCGTCGTCTTCCTCGTTCTTGATGACGCGGGCGGTCCAGGTGTCGTCGCGCCAGAGGCGGGGCTCCTGCAGGGGGAGGGCGTCGGTATCGGTGTCGGTATCGGTCGGTTCGGTCATTCGGGTGCTTGTGTTCTTGCGTGGGCCATTTTCCCCTTTGCGCCTGCCTGTTCCCGCCCGCCAACGTACTGTTGCAGTCCCTCGGCCAGCGCGTCGAAGGCGACGCGGCAGCGCGGGCTGTTGCGCAGGTCTTCGTGCATGGTGACCCAGGTGTCGAGCGCGAGCGTCAGCGCGCGCGGCATCAGCCGCACCAGTGCGTCGCTGCGCCGGGCCAGGCCGACCTGGCACACGCCGACACCCGCGCCCGCGCGGATCAGCGCCAGCTGCGCCAGGTCGCTGTCGGTGCGCAGCGAGAACGCATCGCGGTTGTAGCCCTTGAACGCCTTGCCCGCGTTGCGCACGAAGGCCGAGGGCTGGTCGTAGCCGACCACCGTGTGCTGGGCCAGGTCCTCGAACTTGCGCGGCGTGCCGTGGCGCGCGAGGTAGTCGCGGTGCGCGTGAAAGCCCAGTTCGATGTCGCCGATGCGGCGCGCCACCAGCTGCTCCTGGCGGGGCCGCACCATGCGCACGGCGATGTCGGCCTCGCGGCGCAGCAGGTCCTGCACGCGGTTGGTCAGCACCAGCTCGACCTTGAGCGCCGGGTGCGCCTCGCGCAGCCGCGCCACGATGGGCGGCAGCACCTCGACGCCGATCACCTCGCTGGCCGACACGCGCACCACGCCGCGCACGCCTTCTCCGTGGCTGCTGGCCGCGCGCTCCAGCGAGGCGGCGGTGCTTTCCATGGCCTCGGCATGCGTGCGCAGCGCCTGCGCCACCTCGGTGGGCAGCAGCCCGACCTGCGAGCGCGTGAACAGCACCACGCCCAGCGCCTCTTCGAGCGCGGCCACGTGGCGCCCGGCCGTGGGTTGCGTGATGCCGAGCGCGCGCGCCGCGCCCGACAGCGAGCCCTCGCGCAGCACGCCGAGGAAGGAGCGGTAGAGCTCCCAGCCGATGTTCGAAGTCATACATAAATGTATAGCCGCTGGCTAATGTTCGGCAATTCCATTGGAGCCCGCCCGGTTCCAGAATTCGCCCATCGACAACTGTTCTGGAGCATTTCATGGCACACGGCAACGACGACAACACGGTTCTGGTTCTGGGCGCGACGGGCGGCATCGGCGGCGAGGTGGCTCGCCAGCTGCGCGACGCGGGCTGGCAGGTGCGGGCCCTGAAGCGCGGCGCGGCCGAAGCTGGAACGAGGAAAGACGGCATCACCTGGATCGCCGGCGACGCGATGGATGCGCAGGCCGTGCGGCAGGCGGCCAAGGGCTGCGCGGTCATCGTGCATGCGGTCAACCCGCCGGGCTACCGCAACTGGTCGCAGCTGGTGCTGCCGATGCTCGACAACACCATTGCCGCCGCCAGGGCCGAGGGCGCGACCATCGTGCTGCCGGGCACGCTCTACAACTTCGGGCCCGACGCTTTTCCGTTGCTGGCCGAAGACGCGCCGCAGCACCCGGTCACGCGCAAGGGCGCGATCCGCGTCGAGATGGAAAAGCGCCTCGAAGACGCCAGCCGCCAGGGCGCCCGCGTGCTGATCGTGCGCGCCGGCGACTTCTTCGGGCCGAAGGCCGGCAACAACTGGTTCTCGCAGGGGCTGGTGAAGGCGGGGCTGCCGGTCAAGGCCGTGAGCTACCCGGGCCGCGCCGGCATCGGCCACCAGTGGTCGTACCTGCCCGACGTGGCGCGCACCATGGTCGAACTGCTGGCGCGGCGCGACCGGCTCGCGCCCTTCGCGCGCTTTCACATGGGCGGCCACTGGGACGCGACGGCACGCGCATGAGCGGCGCCATCCGCAAGGCGGTAGGCCGGCGCACGGGCGCCGCCGTGCGCGTGTCGGCCTTTCCGTGGTGGCTGCTGACGCTGGCCGCGCCCTTCGTCACCACCTTCCGCGAAATGCGCGAGATGCGCTACCTCTGGCAGACCCCCGTGGGCATGGACAACGCGAAGCTGGTGGCGTTTCTGGGCCGCGAGCCGCACACGCCGCTCGACGAGGCGGTGGAGGCCTCGCTCGAAGGCATGGGCTGCCTGGCCACGGCGCCGGTGGCCGCTGCAGCCTGAGCGGTCAGAACACCGAGAGGCCCGTGCGCGTCACGAACAGTTCGAGCGCCTTCATGCCCAGCAGCGAATTGCCGGTGGCGTCGAGCGCCGGCGACCACACGCACAGCGTGAGCGTGTCGGGGACCACCGCCACGATGCCGCCGCCCACGCCGCTCTTGCAGGGCAGCCCGATCGAGAAGGCCACGTCGCCCGCCGCGTCGTAGGTGCCGCAGGTGAGCATCAGCGAGTTGATGCGGCGCGTTTGCCGCTCGCCGGTGATCGCGGGCTGGCCGTCGATCGGGTGGGCGCCGTCGCGGCACAGGAAGGCGGCGGCGCGCGCCAGCTGGCGGCAGCTCATGCGCAGCGCGCACTGGTGGAAGTAGGTGTCGAGCACGGCGGCGACGTCGTTGTCGATCTTGCCGAAGCTCTTCATGAAGTTGGCCAGCGCCACGTTGCGAAAGCCCGTGTCGGCTTCGGACTGCGCCACCTCGTCGTCGAAGCCGATGGGCTCGCCGCACAGGCTGGCCATGAGCGCGAGGATGTCGGCCTTGGCGCTGCCGCCGCTGGCCCGCGCCTGGCTCACCAGCCGGTCGGCCACCGCGATGGCGCCCGCATTGATGAAGGGGTTGCGCGGCTTGCCCTGTTCGTTTTCCAGCTGCACCAGCGAGTTGAAGGGGTTGCCCGAAGGCTCGCGGCCGATGCGCTCCCACAGCGCGTCGCCCATGCGCTGCATGGCGAGCGTGAGCGTGAAGAGCTTGGACACGCTCTGGATGGAGAAGGGCGTTTCGAAGTCGCCCGCGCCGGCCTCTTCGCCGTCGCAGGTGCGCAGCGCAATGCCGAACTGCCGTGCGTCGACGCGCGCGAGCGCGGGGATGTAGCTGGCCACGGTGCCGCCTTGTCCCAGTTGAGGACGCAGGGTGGCGACGATCTCGTCGAGCACGGGCTGGAAGTTCATGGTGTTGCCGTTCTTCATGCGCTGCGTTGTACCGCGGGCCGGCGGTTCACCAGCACGATGCCCAGCGCCACGCCGATGAGCGCCACGATCAGCTGCAGGGTCAGCGGCTCCTTCAGCAGCGCCACGCCGAACACCAGCGCGAACAGCGGCGTGAGGAAGGTGAACGACGACATCTGCGTGGCCGGGTAGTGCCGCAGCAGCCACATCCAGGTGAGGTAGCTCGCGAAGGCGCCGATCACGGTTTGCAGCGCCACCGAGCCCCAGGCCCAGGTCGAGTACGAAAACCCCCAGTGCTCGCCGAGCGCGAGCGACAGCACCGGGCACATCGCCGCCGTGACGGCCACCTGGTAGAACAGCGTCTTCTCGGCGCTGGCCGTGGCCAGTTTGGTGGTGCGCAGCGTGAGCGTGGTCAGGCCCCACAGCGCGCCGGCCGCCAGGCCCATGGCGTCGCCCACCAGCTGCGACGAGCTCATGTGGCCGAAGCCTTCGCTGAAGGCCAGCACCACGCCCGCGAACGCCAGCAGCAGCCCCAGCCACTGGAAGCCGCGCAGCCGCTCGGCCGGCACCCAGCGCGGCAGCAGCACCGACACCCAGAAGGGCGCGGTGTACAGAAACACCGTGAGCCGCGACGCGCTGGTGTTCTGCAGCCCCAGGTAGATGCCCGCGAACTCGCCCGAGAACAGCAGCCCGGCCAACAGGCCCGGCCACAGCGTGCCGTCGCGCTCGAACAGCGGCACGCGCCGCCACACGCACCACAGCCACAGCAGCGCGGTGGCGCCGACCATGCGGATCGAGGCCTGCCACATCGGCGGCACCTCGGCCACGGTGGTCTTGATGAGGATCTGCTGCAGGCCCCAGAACGCGCAGCAGGCGATCAGGAGGCCGATGGCGAGGGAGTCGAGGTGGGTCTTGCGCTGGATCATTCGCTGCTGTCGGTGGGGCGCGGCGGAAGAAGGGGCCGCGCAATTCATCTGATGATCGTATCGCGCCCGGGTGTTTTCTGCGCAGGGTCGTTCCGCGGCGGCAGCGGGACGCGACGCTGCGCTAACATTCGATCCTTCGTTCAGGGTACCGCTTTCCCTCGCACGGCTCAGCACCCGGTATAGGTGCCGAGCGGCAGAGGTATTCAGTGGGCCCACAAACCTTTTCCTGGCTGTTGCTCGCGGCCAGCGTGGCGGCGGAAGTCATCGGGACGATCGCGCTTCGCCATGCGGACGGATTCACCCGCCCTGTTCCGTCGCTGGTCGTCGGCGTTTCCTATGCCGCCGCCATCTGGCTGATGTCGGTCGCCGTCAGGCACCTGGAAGTGGGGCTGGCCTACGCGGTGTGGGCGGGCAGCGGCGCCGCATTGATTGCAGCACTGGGCATGGTCTGGTTCGGTGAATCGACGACGCTCCTGCGCACGGCGGGCATCGCGATGATCGTGATCGGGGTCGTGGTGCTCAACCTCGACGCGCGCTAGCGATCGGCCACCGGGTAACCCGGCTTGCCCCGCGTGCCCACCATCAGGTCGGGCACCACGGTCTCGACGTCGGGCAGGGCGCGGGCCGCGCGCTCCAGCTTCTTCGCCAGCGCGGCATTGGGCACGCAGCCCTGCAGGTACACCCAGCGCCGCTGGATCATCACCCACACGCTGCCCTTGTTCACGCCCGGCACCGCCTGCAGCGCGGCGCGCACCTTGGGCGCCAGGGGCTTGTCGTAGCGGTAGGCGTTGCTGTCGGTGCACTTGCCGGCCAGCCAGCAGCTGGTGCCGCGCTCCAGCCGCGAATGGGTCTGCACGCGGCGCTCCTCGGCGGTGTAGAACGGGCCCTCGGGCATGGGGCAGGCCGGCAGGCCCGCCGCGACCTGGAAGAACGGGTCGTCGAACCAGTTCTGCTTGAGCGGTCCGCCCGCCTCCTGCGCCATGCCGGTCTGCGCGGCGAGCAACAGGACGGACAGGAGCGCAGGGCGGTGCATCACAAGGGGTGTTCGGTGTAGAAGCGCCCGCCGTGGAACAGCAGCGGCGAGGCGCCCGCGTCGTGCGTGCAGCGCTCCACCTCGCCCACGAAGATCACGTGGTCGCCTTCGTCGTAGCGGCTGCGGTTGAAGCACTCGAAGCTCGCGGCCGCGCCGGCCAGCACGGGCGCGCCGCCCAGGCCTTCGGTGAAGGCCACGTCGGCCCAGCGGTCGATGTTCTTGGTGGCGAAGCGCTCGGCCAATGATTTCTGGCTGGCCGCCAGGATGTTGACGGTGTAGTGCGAGCCGGCGCTGAGCGCGGGCATCGAGCCGGCCGCGCGCGCCAGGCTCCACAGCACCAGCGGCGGCGCGAGCGAGACGGAGTTGAAGGAGTTGGCCGTGAGGCCGACCAGCGTGCCGTCGGCCGCGCGGGCGGTGACGATGGTGACGCCGGTGGCGAACATGCCGAGCGCATCACGAAATTCGTCGGGCGAAAAAGAGGGCGGCTGGGCCCGTCGGGGAGTGGTCACTGAAAAAGGCGGCAAGGGCTTGGAGGGCAGAAGGCCATTTTGGCTCAGCGACCGGGGGGCTGCTTGGCGGGGCTCATCAACTCGGTCACCAACCGGGAATAGGCGGTGGCCGCAGGCGAGAGGGTACGCCCCGCGAGCGTCACGAGGCTGTAATGCGTTTGCATGCGCGCAAGGCCGGCCACCGGCAACGGCACCAGCGCGCCGGTCTCGTGGCCCGGCACGGGCGCCAGCGGCGCGAGGATCACCGCGTGGGCCGTGAGCGCCAGGTGCCGCAGCGTGCCCGCGTCGTCGCAGGTCAGGTTGAACACGGGGCGGTCTCCGCCGTTGCCGCCGTTGCCGCGCCGGGCGTGCCGGTCGAACTGCGCGGCCACCTCGGCCGCAGTCGCGGGCCGGCCACGGGGTAGTCCATGAGCTTCTCGATCGTCGGCTGCTGCTTGAGCTTGAGCAGCGGATGCTTCGGCCGCACGAAGAACGACACCGGCATGTTGGGCAGTCGCGCCAGCTTCAGGCCGGGCTGCTTCTTCAGGTCGCGCGTGTCGGCGATGAACAGGTCGAGCTGGCGGCGGTGCAGGCGCTCGCACAGGGCGGCGGTATCGGCCACCTCCATGCGCATCTGCAGCTTCGGGTGGCGCTGGGTCATGAGCGACAGCGCCATGCGCCCCAGCGTGCCGGCGGCGAAGGGGCCGAGGCCGACCGCGAGGCTGCCGATGGCCAGGCCCTCGAGCTGCAGCACGTCGCGCTCGATCTGCCTGGCGTCGGCCAGCAGCTCGCGGGCGCGCGCCAGCACCAGCTCGCCGGCCTGGGTGAAGCGGACGGTGCCGTAGGCGCGGTCGATCAGCCGCGCCTGCAAGCCCTCTTCGAGGTTGTCGATGCTGCGCGAGAGGGCCGGCTGCGACAGGTGGCAAGCCTGGGCGGCGCGGCCGAAGCTGCCCTGGTCCGCAAGCGCGACGAGATGCTGGAGCTGGCGCAGCTGCATTTTGCGTTCTGGGTAAAAAGGGAGTTCATATTTTGCATTTGCCAAGGATTCGGCCGCTTCGGAGAATCGCCGCATGACCCCTTCCTGTTCCTTCTCCGCCGCGCTCGTTGCACTGGCCTGTGCGTTGGGCGCCCCGTCGACCTCCGCGCAGACCGGCCCCAAGGCGCCCGAGCCTTCCACGCTGCAGGCCAACGCCGAGATGGCGAAGACGCTGCCCTTCGCGGACCGCCGCGATTTCGACGACGCCCTGCGCGGCTTCGTCGCCACGGTGCCCGACGCGCTGGTGCCCGGCACCGGCGCGCGCCCGGTGTGGAGCATGAAGCTCTACGATTTCCTCAAGGCCGACGCGCCGGCCGACACCGTCAATCCCAGCCTGTGGCGGCAGGCGCAGCTCAACGCCATTCACGGGCTGTTCCAGGTGACGGACCGCGTCTACCAGGTGCGCGGCTTCGACCTGGCGAACATGACCATCGTCGAAGGCGACACCACGCTGATCGTCATCGATCCGCTGCTGTCCGCCGAGACCGCGCGCGCCGCGCTCGACCTCTACTACCGGCACCGGCCGCGCAAGCCGGTCGGCACGGTGATCTACACGCACGGCCACGTCGACCACTTCGGCGGCGTGAGGGGCGTGGTCGACGAGGCCGACGTGAAGGCCGGCAAGGCGCAGGTGCTGGCACCCGCGGGCTTCATGGAAACGGCGGTGGCCGAGAACATCCTCGCGGGCAACGCGATGAGCCGGCGTGCGCAGTACCAGTTCGGATCGCTGCTGCCGCCGGGCGCGCGCGGGCAGGTCGACACGGGGTTGGGCAAGGCGCTGGCGCACGGCACCGTCTCGTTGATCGCGCCCACGGCCACCATCGACAAGCCGAGCGACGAACGCACCATCGACGGCGTGCAGTTCGTGTTCCACCTGGTGCCGGGCTCCGAGGCGCCTTCGGAAATGCTCATGTACCTGCCGCAGTTCCGCGTGCTGAACATGGCGGAGGACGTGACGCACACCATGCACAACCTGTACACGATCCGGGGCGCCGAGGTGCGCGACGGCAACCTGTGGTCGAAGTACATCGACGAGGCGCGCGTGGCCTTCGGCGACAAGGCCGACGTGCTGATCGCGCAGCACCACTGGCCCACCTTCGGGCCGGACCGCATCGTCGACCTGCTGAAGAAGCAGCGCGACATGTACAAGTTCATCAACGACCAGTCGCTGCGCCTGTTGAACCAGGGCTACACCGCCGCCGACATCGCGGAGACGCTGCGCATGCCCGCGAGCCTGGCGCGGGAGTGGTCGGCGCGCGGCTACTACGGCACGCTGCGTCACAACGCCAAGGCCGTCTACCAGAAGTACCTGGCTGGTACGACGCCAACCCCGCCAACCTGAACCCGCTGCCGCCGGTGGCCTACGCGCAAAAAACCGTCGAGTACATGGGCGGCGCCGACGCGGTGCTGGCCCGTGCGCGCGAAGACTTCAGGAAAGGCGAGTTCCGCTGGGTCGCGAGCGCGATGAGCCAGGTGGTGTTCGCCGACCCGTCGAACCGCGCGGCCCGCGAGCTGGGCGCCGATGCGCTGGAGCAGATGGGCTACCAGTCGGAGGCGGGTACCTGGCGCAGTGCCTACCTGGTGGGCGCGATGGAGCTGCGCGGCGGCGTGCCGAAGATTCCGGCCGGCGGCAGCGCCAATGCCGACACGTTGAAGGCGGTGAGCAACGACCTGTTCTTCGATTTCCTCGGGGTGCGGCTCGACGCGGCCAAGGCCGAAGGCAAGAAGCTGGTCATCAACTGGAACTTCACCGATTCGAACCAGCAGTTCGTGCTGACGCTGGAGAACTCGGCGCTGACCCATATCGCGGGCCAGCAGCCGGGCGCCGACGCCACGGTGACATTGAGCCGGGCCACGCTCGACGCGGTCACCTTGAAGGAGACGAGCTTCCCCGCGGCGGTGTTGACGGGCAAGGTGAAGATCGACGGCGATCGCGCGAAGTTGGCGCAGCTGATGTCGATGCTCGATACCTTCGAGCCCATGTTTCCCGTGGTCGAGCCGCGCCGGTAGAAAAGCTCACCCGAAGAACCAATAGCAGACCGCGACCGCCGCGACAACGCCCGCCAGCTCGGCCAGCAGCGCGCAAGGCACCGTATGCCGCGCGCGCTGGATGCCCACGGCGCCGAAGTACACGGCCAGCACGTAGAAGGTGGTCTCGGTGCTGCCCTGGATGGTCGCTGCCACCAGCGCGGGGAAGCTGTCGACGCCCTGCGTCTTCATGGTCTCGATCAGCATCGCGCGCGCCGCGCTGCCTGAAAAGGGCTTGACCAGCGCCGTGGGCATCGCGTCGACGAAGCGCGCGTCGAAGCCGCCCGCGCTCACCAGCCAGTGCAGGCCGTTCAACGCGAAGTCGAGCGCGCCCGAGGCGCGCAGCACGCCGATGGCGCACAGCATGGCCACCAGGTACGGCAGCAGGTTCTTCGCGATGTCGAAGCCTTCCTTGGCGCCTTCGATGAAGCACTCGTAGACCTTGATGCGCCGGATGGCCCCGGCCAGCAGGAACCCGACGATCACGCCGAACAGCGTGAGGTTGCCCAGCAGCGACGACAGCGACGCAATGGCCGCCGCCGACAGCGTGCCCAGCAGCGCCATGAAGCCGCCCAGCAGCAGCGCGCCGGGCACCAGGTAGGCCAGCACCACCGGGTCCCACAGCCGCAGGCGCTGCACCGCCGCCACCGTCAGCAGCCCGACCAGGGTCGAGGCGCTGGTGGCCAGCAGGATCGGCAGGAACACCATCGTCGGGTCGCCCGCGCCCTGTTGCGCGCGGTACATGAAGATCGTCACCGGCAGCAGGGTCAGCGACGAGGCGTTCAGCACCAGGAACAGGATCTGCGCGTTGGTGGCCGTCAGCGGGTCGGGGTTCAGGCGCTGCAGCTCGCGCATCGCCTTCAGGCCGATGGGCGTGGCGGCGTTGTCCAGCCCCAGCGCGTTGGCCGCGAAGTTCATGGTGATGAGGCCGAGCGCCGGGTGCCCGGCCGGCACGCCCGGCATCAGGCGCCGGAACAGCGGCCCCAGCATGCGCGCGAGCCAGCCGACCAGCCCGGCCGCCTCGGCGATGCGCAGAAAGCCCAGCCACAGCGTGAGCGTGCCGAACAGCAGCACCATCACCTCGACCGCCAGCCGCGCCATGGTGAACAGGCTCTCGACGATGGCCGCGAAAACACCCGGGTCGCCGCCGACGAGCCAGCGCCCCAGCGCGGCCAGCGCCGCCACCCCGAAGAAACCCAGCCACAAGCCGTTGAGCACGTTTCTTTTTTTCCTTTTTGGTGCGCGGATCATAGGCCGCGCATTCGCCGCCGCCGCGAGCTACAGTTCGGGCCATGCGCGCCGCCATCACCCTTCGCCGACTTGCCGCCCTGGCACTGGGCGCCGCCTCGTTCTGGCTCGCCGGTTGCGTGAGCCTGCCGCCGGGCAAGCCGATGCCCGTGGTCACCGCCTTCCCGGCCGCGCAGGTGTCGCAGACCGAGCTGGGCCAGCTCGCGGCCAAGGGCACGCCGGGCGGTTCCACGTCGCTGTCGGGGTTCCGGCTGCTGCCGGAGGCGGCCTTTGCATTCGACGCGCGCATCTCGCTCGCGCGGCACGCCGAGAAGTCGCTCGACGTGCAGTACTACCTGATCCAGAAGGACGACGTCGGCCTGCTGTTCCTCAAGGAACTGCGCGAGGCGGCCGCGCGGGGCGTGCGCGTGCGCCTGCTGGTGGACGACCTGTACACGGCGGGCGAGGACGAGGTGTTCAGCACGCTGTCGGCGTTCCCGAACATCGAGGTGCGGCTGTTCAACCCGCTGCCCTCGCGCGCCAATTCGCTGTCGACGCGGCTGCTGATGTCGCTGACCGACTTCGGGCGCATCAACCACCGCATGCACAACAAGCTGCTGGTGGCCGACAACAGCTTCGCGGTGTCGGGCGGCCGCAACATCGCCAACGAATACTTCATGCGCAGCACGGCGGCGAACTTCATCGACATGGACGTGCTGTCCAGCGGCCCGGTGGTGCGCCAGATGTCCGAGGGCTTCGACCGCTACTGGAACAGCGAGCACGTGCGCCCCATCGAGCAGGTCGCGCCGCTGCGCCTGCCGGTGGAAGAAGCGCAGAAGCGCTTCGACGCCATCGCGCGCACGGCGGTGCCCGACGTGGCCATGCACCAGCGCGACGTGCTCAACAAGTCGCCGGTGGGGCAACAGCTCATTGCCGGCGATGTGGAGCGCTACTGGGCGCCCTCGACGCTGTTCGTGGACGACCCCGAGAAGATCACGCGCAAGCCCGACGCGGCCTACGTCGGCAGCGTGACCGAGGGCGCGCTGAGCGTCATCAACTCGGCCAGGCGCGAGGTGAAGATCGGCTCGCCGTATTTCATTCCGGGCGCGCACGGCATGGCGATGATGAAGAAGGCCATCGAGCGCGGCGGGCGCATCACGGTGATCACCAATTCGCTGGGCGCCACCGACGAGCCGCTGGCCTACGCGGGCTACGAGCGCTACCGCGCCGACATGCTGAAGGTCGGCGTCACCATCTACGAGATCGCGCCCACGCTCACCGGGCGTTCGGGGCGCTTCGGCGACTTCGGCAAGTCGATCAGCCGGCTGCACGCCAAGCTCGCGGTGGTGGACGACGAGCGCTTCTTCGTCGGCTCGATGAACCTCGACCACCGCTCGGCCGCGGTCAACACCGAGATGGGCCTGGTCATCGACAGCCCCGAGCTGGTGAAGGACTACGACAAGCTCATGAGCGGCGAGCGCATCAACCTCGGCTACCGCCTGCGCCTGGGCCCCGACGGCCGGCGCGTGCAGTGGCTGGAGTACGACGACGCGGGCGGCGACATCGTGCATGAAGACGAGCCCGGCGAGTTTCTCTGGCTGCGCTTCAAGAACTGGCTGCTGCTGCCCATCGTGGGCGAGGAACTGCTGTAGCAGCGCCCCCGGCCGTCACCGCCGTGTAATACGGTTTGCACATTGGCCCTCTAGATTGCGTCGTCCCACGACGCATAACAAACAGAGGGTTCCTTCATGCACGCCATGCCCGCCTTGCCGCGCGCCTTTTCCGACTCGCGGGGGCCGCGGCTTGCCGTTCTCGCCGGCCTTGTGGTCGCCGCCGCCACCTTGCTGCAGGCCTGCAATGGCGGCAGCGACCCGCAGACGGTCGTTCTCGGGCCGCCGCCTGCACCGGCGCCCGCGCCGCCGCCGCCCGATGCCGCCACCGTGGACACCAACCTGCAGGCCACCTGGGTCGAGATCGGCGACAACAACGCGGCGATCGCGCGCGTCATCACCAGCTACACCGCGCCGGCCGCCGCCATCACGGCCGACGCCAATGCCATGTGCCCGCAACTGACGGTGGACGGCAAGGCCACGCGCATGAAGTTGCGCATCGGCGCCGGCACCATGGCCCTGCGTCCCACGGCCAGCGACCCGGTGGATTCGAAGCCTTCCGCCTTCCCGGTGTCGACCTGCGAGGCGACCTTGCCCGCCGGCGCGACGCAGGCCGCCATCGGCAGCCGCGTGCTGCCGCTGCCCAAGGCCGAGCCGCAGCGCGTGCTCGTGCTGGCCGACACCGGCTGCCGCATGAAGAAGGCCGACAACGCCTTCCAGCCCTGCAACGACACCGGCGTGTGGCCGTTCGCGCCGATCGCCGCCACGGGCGCGGGCTTCAACCCCGACCTGGTGCTGCACATCGGCGACTACCACTACCGCGAAAACGCCTGCCCCGGCGACATCGCAGGCTGCAAGGGCAGCCCCTGGGGCTACGGCTGGGACACCTGGCAGGCCGATTTCTTCGCGCCCGCCGCACCGCTGCTCGCCAAGGCGCCCTGGGTGCTGGTGCGCGGCAACCACGAGGAATGCGCGCGCGCCGGCCAGGGCTGGGCGCGCTTTCTCGATCCGCGTCCGTACACCGACAAGCGCTCGTGCAACGACCCCGCCAACGACGACAGCGGCAACTACGCCGACCCGTATGCCGTGGCGCTGGGCACGGGCTCGCAGGTCATCGTGTTCGACTCGGCCAAGGCCGGCAAGGTGGCGCTGGCCACGAACGATCCGCAGTTCATCGCCTACCAGAAGCAGTTCCAGGCGGTGAGCACGCTGGCCGCCAAGCCCGGCATGACCACCACGATGTTCACCAACCACCATCCGATCCTGGCCTTCGCGCCGATCGCCGGCAAGAACCCGGCGCCGGGCAACCTCGCGCTGCAATCGGTGATGAACAGCATCAACCCCACGGCCTACTACCCGGCCGGCGTGCAGGTGGCGCTGCATGGCCACGTGCATGACTTCCAGGCGCTGAACTTCTCCACCGACCACCCCGCCACGCTCGTGACCGGCAACGGCGGCGACAACCTCGACGTGGCGCTGCCCGACCCGCTGCCGGCCGGTGCCACGCCCGCGCCGGGCGTGACCATCGACCGCATCACGCACAACAACAGCTTCGGCTTCATGCTGATGGAGCGCAAGGCCGCGCCCGGCGTGGGCTGGAACTTCAAGGCCTACACGGTGGCCGGCAAGCTGCTCGCCACCTGCGCGCAGACGGGCAGGACGCTGGCTTGCGACAAGACCGGCCTGCTCACGCCGTGACGACGGCGCGCGCGAGGCGCCGCGGCCTGCTGGGCGCAGGCCTCGTGCTGGCGGCGGCCTGCGCGGGCTGGGTCGGCGGCACCCTGGCCGCGCCCGATGCGCGCACCGCGCAGATCAACCCCGGCGGCCCCCGAGCGTGGTGATCGAGCACATCGGCGCCACGCCCAAGCTCACCGAGCGCGTCGACGCGACGCTCGCCACGTTCCGGCCCGACCCGACGCTGGCCGCACTGGGCAAGCGCATCTTCTTCGACACGCGCTTGTCGCAGCCGCAGGGCCTGTCGTGCGCCGGCTGCCACGACCCGGTGCGCGCCTTCACCTCGACGCTGAACGCGCCGTCGCTGGCCGGGCCGCGCACGCCGCAGGGCAGCCGCCCCGGCCACTTCAGCGCGCGCACCGCGCCGTCGCTGCTGTACGTGCGCTACGTGCCGCGGCGCCATTTCTACCAGGACGACGATGCGCCTTTCGCCTCGCCGTTCGGCGGCCTGTTCGCCGACGGCCGCGCCGACACGCTGGCCGAGCAGGCGCGCGGGCCGCTGTTCGATCCCGACGAGATGAACAACGCCTCGCCGCGCAGCCTGCTGCGCAAGCTGCGCGGCACCGACCTCGCGCCCGCGATGTCGCTGGCCTTCGGCGCGAAGGTGCTGCAAGACCCGCAGCGCGCGGTGCAGGGCATCGGCCTGGCGCTGCAGGCGTACCTGCAGAGCGACGAGATGGCGCCCTTCAGCTCGCGCTTCGACGACTACCTGCGCAAGCGCGCGCCGCTGAGCCCGACCGAGATGCGCGGCCTGGCGCTGTTCAAGAACCCGGACAAGGGCAACTGCATGTCGTGCCACACCATCTCGGACACCGCGAGCCGGCCCGAGCGCTCGCTGTTCACCGACTTCGGCTACGACGCCATCGCCGTGCCGCGCAACCTGTCGCTGCCCGCCAACCGCAACCGCCGCTACTTCGACAACGGCCTGTGCCGCACGGCCGCGCGGCTGCGCTGGCCCGAGCCGAACCAGTGGTGCGGCTACTTCCGCACGCCGGGGCTGCGCAACGTGGCGGTGCGCCAGAGCTTCATGCACAACGGCGTGTTCACCACGCTGCGCGACGCGGTCGCCTTCTACGCCACGCGCTCGACCGACCCCGCCAGGTGGTACCACGGCAAGCCGACCTTCGACGACGTGCCGGCGGCCTTCGGCGACAACATCAACGTCAACTCCACGCCGATGAACCGCCGCCCGGGCCTGCCGCCCGCGCTGACCGACACGGAGATCGACGAGATCAGCGCGTTCCTGGGCACCCTGACCGACGCGCCGTATGTGGCGGCCATGCCGAAGCCGACGGCGAAGTAGCGGCCGTTGTCGCCCGATGTCATCTGCCGGGAGGACAGGTGCGTTACATTTCTAGTAGAAATGTGAACTTTTGTCACTGCAAACGCCCTCTGGAGACCTCGACATGACCGTTCCCGTGCCGCGCGAGTCGATTGCGCCGCTTTCCACCAGCCGTCGCCGTGCGCTGACCGGACTGGCCGCAACCGCCGCCGCCGCGGGCCTGGGATTTCCGGCGCTCGCACAGACCCGGGCGGTTCGCGTCGGGACCACCTTCGACAACAGCAGTGTCGAGAAGGCCAACGGGCAGGGGCTCTACCAGGGGTCGAGCGCGTTCTTCAATGCGCTGAACAAGGCGGGCGGCATCAACGGCACCAAGGTCGAGCTGGTGATGGCCGACGACACCTTCAAGCCCGACGTGGCCAAGGCCAACGCGCTGGCTTTCGAAAAGGACAGCTCGGTGCTCGCGCTGGTGCACCCGCTGGGCACGCGCCAGACGGCCGAGGTGATGGACGCGGTGCCCGGCATGGCCGTGGTCGGCCCCATCACCGGCACCATCTCGCTGCGCAAGAAGGCCTCGCCCAACACCTTCTGGGTGCGCGCCAACTACGACCAGGAAGTCGAGAAGCTCGTGAGCACGGCCGCCGTGCTGGGCCAGAGCCGCATCGGCCTCGTGCATTCGGAAGACCCGCTGGGCCAGTCGGTGCTGGCCGCGTTCAAGAACGCGCTGGCCAAGGCCAAGCTGGAGCCGGCGGTGATTGCCACCACGCCCAACACCACCAGCATGGAAGTCGGCCCCGCCGCCGCCGCCATCGCCAAGGCCAAGCCGCAGGTGATCGTGGTCGGCCTGGCCGGCACGGCGCCGGTGTTCCTGAAGGCACTGCGCGAAGCGGGCAACAGCAGCTCGGCCTACGGCCTGTCGATCACGGCCAGCGCGCTCGCGGCCATGGGCGACCTGGCGCGCGGCCTGGGCTTCGTGATCGTGGTGCCGTCGCCGTACTCGACCAAGTACGAGATCGTGCGCCGCTACCAGGCCGACATGGTGGCCAACGGCGTCAAGGAGTTCTCGCTCACGAGCCTGGAGGGCTACATGAACGCGGCCGTGCTGGCCGAGGGCATGCGCCGCGCCGGCGGCTCGCTGACGCGCGCGCGGTGATGTCGGGCCTGGCGAGCATCGAGAACTTCGACCTGGGCGGGGTGAAGATCAACTACGGCCGCACCAACCGCGAAGGCGGCCAGTTCGTGGACGTGGCCGTGATCGGCAGCCGCGGGCAGATGCTGAGCTGACCCTGCGGCGGGCGGCGGCCTGCCGTCAGGCGGCTTCGTCTTCAGCGATGCCCACGCCGAGCAGGCCTTCGAGCAGGCCCTTGTCGGCCGCAAGCGCCGCGCTCGGGCCGGTGTGCACCACCGTTCCGCGCTCCAGCACGATGGCCTTGTGCGTCATCTCCAGCGCCAGCACCGGGTGCTGCTCCACCACGATCGACGCCAGCCCTTCCGACTCGCACAGCCGGCGAATGGCGGCGGCCAGCTCTTCCACGATGATCGGCGCCAGGCCCTCCATCGGCTCGTCGAGCAGCAGCAGCTTGGGGTTGGTCATCAGCGCGCGGCCGATGGCCAGCATCTGCTGTTCGCCGCCCGAGAGCTGGTTGCCGTAGTTGCCGCGCCGTTCGCGCAGGCGCGGAAAGAAGTCGTAGACGCGCTTCAGGTTCCAGCCGCCGAGCCGCGAGATCACCGTGAGGTTTTCTTCCACCGTGAGCGAGGGGAACACCTCGCGCTCCTGCGGCACCCAGCCCAGCCCCGCGCGCACGCGCTGGTGCGACGGCCAGCGCGTGATGTCCACGCCCTGCCAGCGGATCGCGCCCTGCATCACGCGGGTGTTGCCCATCAGCGTTTCCAGCAGCGTGGTCTTGCCCACGCCGTTGCGCCCGAGGATGGCCAGGCTCTCGCCCTGCTGCAGCGAAAAGTCGAGTCGGTCGAGCACGACCGCGTTGCCGTAGCCGGCGGTGACACGGTCGAAGGCGAGTGCTTCAGGCATGGTGGTGCGAACTTCCCAGGTAGACCTCGCGCACGCGCGGGTCGGCGCCGATTTCCGAGGGCGTGCCCTCGGTGAGGATGCGTCCGCCGACCAGCACCGAGATGCGGCGCGAAAAGCGGAAGACGAGCTTCATGTCGTGCTCGATGAACAGCACGCTGATGTCTTGCGGCAACGCCGCGATGGCCTCGAACAGCTCGCCGCTCTCGTCCTCGGGCACACCGGCGGCGGGCTCGTCGAGCAGCAGGATGCGGGGCTTGGCCGCCAGCGCCAGCGCAATCTCGAGCAGGCGCTGCTTGCCGTAGGCCAGCTCGGCCACGGGCACGTCGGCCAGGCTGTCGAGCTTGAGCGCGCCCAGCAGCGCATGCGCCTCGTCGAACACGGCCGTGCAGCCCTTCAGCGGCCGCCACCAGGTGGCGCCCAGCCCTTCGCGCTCGCTGATCGCCAGCACCACCGACAGCAGCGGCGTGAGGCTGGGGAACAGCGTGTTGATCTGGAAGGTGCGCGCCAGGCCCAGGCGCGCGCGCTTGTCGCAGGACAGCCGCGTGAGCTCGCGATCGCCCATGTGGATCGTGCCGCTGGTGGGCTTGAACACGCCCGTGAGCAGGTTGATGAGCGTGGTCTTGCCGGCGCCGTTGGGGCCGATCAGCGCCTGCCGCGCGCCGGGCTCGAGCGAGAGATTCACTTCGCTCACGGCCTGGAACGCGCCGAAGCGGATGCCCAGGTTCCGGGTGCGCAAGGTGTGGGTGGTGCCCGAGCTCATCGCGCCTTCCCCGCCGACGTGCGAACGAAGCGCGACAGCGCCCCCATGATGCCGCCGCGCCCGAGCATGACGGCCGCGATCAGGAAGATGCCGAGCCAGAACATCCAGTACTGCGGATTCATGTCCGCGAACCAGTCGTGCACCAGCATGTAGACGATGGCGCCGATCATGCCGCCGTACAGGCGCCCGGTGCCCCCGAGCACGAGGATGATGAGCACTTCGGCCGAGCGGTTGAAACCGATCGACTCGATGCCGACGAACTGCGTGGTCTGCGCCAGCAGCGCGCCCGCCACGCCGGCCACGGCGGCCGAGAAGGCATAGGCCATGCGCAGCCGCGCTTCCACCGGCGAGCCGATGGCGAGCATGCGCTTGCGGCTGTCGTGGATGCCGCGCAGCGCCAGGCCGAAGGGCGAGCGCAGCACCAGCCGCACCAGCAGGAACATCGCCAGCACCACACCGAAGGCATAGCAGAAGGCGGTCTTGCCGTAGAGGTCGAAGTCGAAGAAGCCGAGCACGGGCGCGATGACCACGCCCTGCAGGCCGTCGGTGCC
This sequence comes from Variovorax sp. E3, assembly GCF_016082275.1. Classification (GTDB taxonomy): domain Bacteria; phylum Pseudomonadota; class Gammaproteobacteria; order Burkholderiales; family Burkholderiaceae_C; genus Variovorax. Next base: position 12,060 of record NZ_MOWM01000035.1, on the reverse strand, counting down.
GCCGGTGATGCCCGAAAGCCGGTTGGCGATTTCGAACAGCAGCACGCACACGCCGATGGTGATCATGAGCCGCGTGAGGTCGGCGCCGCGCACGACGAGGTAGCTCAGCACGTAGCCGAGCACGCCGCACACGGCGAGCGCGAACAAGAGGCCGGTGAAGGGCTCGCTCCAGCCGTACTTGGCGAGCAGGCCGGCCGCGTAGGCACCCGCGCCGAAGAAGGCGGCATGGCCCACGGTCAGGATGCCCGCGTAGCCCAGCGCCATGTCGAGCGACACCGCGAACAGGCCGAAGATCATGACCTGGCTCATCAGCGTGAGCTTGTCGGGCAGCAGGAAGAAGCTGGACGCGAGCGCGACCCAGAAGACGGCTTCCGCGGCGCGCAGCTGCGCGGGAGAGGCGGTGAAGGCTTTCATGCGAGCCCCTTCTTGGCGACGATGCCGTTGGGCCGCACCAGCAGCATGACGATCATGAAGACGTAGATCAGAAAGGCGCCTGCCTCGGGCAGGTAGTACTTGCCCGCCACGTCGACGATGCCGACGAGCAAGGCCGCGATGAACGGGCCAGTCACGGTGCCCGCGCCGCCCACGCACACCACCATCAAGAAGTAGACGAGGTACTTGAGCGGGAACGACGGCTCCAGCCCCAGCATGCCCAGGCTCAGCGCGCCGCCCAGGCCCGCCAGGCCGCAGCCCAGCGAGAAGGTCAAGAAGAACAGACGCTGCACGTTGATGCCGGTGCCGCCCGCCACGCGCTGGTTGTCCACCGCCGCGCGCACCATCGCGCCGTAGCGCGTCTTGCCCAGGCCCAGCAGCAGCGCGACCAGCACCGCCACGCCGCAGACGATCAGGAACAGGCGGTAGCGGCCCACTTCGAGGCCGCCCAGCAACGACACCTGGCCGTCGAGCGCCGGCGGCAGCGTGAAGGGCTGCATCGTCGGGCCGAAGAAATACGTGAACGCGGCGATCGACACGAACACCACGCCGATCGACAGCAGCACCTGGTCGAGCGGGTGCGCGCGGTACAGCCGGCGGTAGAACACGAACTCCAGCACCGCGCCCACCACGGCCGCCGCCACGAAGGCGGCCGCCATCGAGAGCCCGAAGCCGAGCCCGAAGTGTTCATCAGCACGGCGGCCACGTAGCCGCCCACCATCGCGAAACTGCCGTGCGCGAGGTTGACGAAATTCATGAGCCCCATCGTGATGGACAGGCCCACGCCGATGAGGAACAGGAGCATGCCGTAGGCCACTCCGTCGAAGATCACGATGCCCATGACTTTCCTGTTGTCGTCGTCGTCGCTGCCGATGCTTACTTGGCTTCCTTCGCCGGGTCCTTGACGCGGTCGAACTTGTCGAACTCGACGTTCACCAGCTGGCCGTTCACGCGCTCGGTCTTGCGGATGTAGACGGTCTGCACGATGTCGCGCGTGACCGGGTCGATCTCGATCGGGCCGCGCGGGCTCTCGAAGCTCAGGCCCTTGAGCGCGTCCATGAACTTGTCGCCGGCGGTGTCGCCCTTGGTCTTGGCCAGCGCGAGGTCGATGGCGGCCATGGCGTCGTAGGCGGTCACGGCGAAGTAGCTGGGGCGCAGCTTGGCGCCGTTGTCGGCGGCGAAATCCTTCACGAACTTCTGGTTCTTGGGCGAGGGGTGCGCGAACGAATAGTGGTGGCTGGTCACGAGGCCCAGCGCCACGTCGCCGGTGGCGTCCAGGTAGCTGTCGTCGGTGGCTTCGCCGGTGGCGTAGAGCTTGATGCCCGCCTGCTCCATGCCGCGTTCCTTCCAGACCTTCAGGAAGGCCGGCGGCATCACGCCCGAGGGGAAGAAGAAGAACACGGCCTGGGGCTTGGCGTCCTTGATGCGCTGCACGTAGGCCGAGAAGTCGGGGTTGTTCATCGGCGTGCGCACTTCGCCCGACACCTTGCCGCCGCCGGCGGTGAAGGTCTTCTTGAAGGCGGTTTCGGCGTCGACGCCCGAGGCGTAGTCGGCGACCACGGTGTAGGCGTCCTTGATGCCTTCCTTGAGCATGTAGCGCGCCATCGGGTCGGTCACCTGCTGCACGGTGAACGACAGGCGGGCCACGTAGGGCGAGCTGGTGGTGATGGCCGAGGAGGCGGCGTTCATCACGATGGTCGGGATCTTGGCCTGCGTGGCGATGGCGCCCACGGCGTAGGCGTTGGGGCTGAAGTCCAGGCCGGTGAGCACGTTCACCTTGTCGCGCACGATCAGTTCCTGCGCGATGCGCTTGGCGGCGTCGGGCGCGGGGCCGGCGGTGTCTTTCTTGATGATCTCGACGGTGCGCCCGCCGACCTTGCCGCCGTGCTCTTTCAGGTACAGCGCGATGCCGGCGTCGAACTGGCGGCCGTAGTCGGCGTAGGGGCCCGAGTAGGTGGCAATGAGGCCGATGCGCAGCGGCTCGTCGGCGGCCTGGGCCGTGGCGCCCAGCAGGCCGAAGCCGGCCAGCAACAGGGTCGACAGGAGGGTTCTCTTGGTGATCGTCATGGGCGTCATTTGGAAAGGCCTTTCAGGTGGAATGGATGCGCCGCGCGGGCGCCGCTGTCGTGTAACCGGATGTGCAACGCGAGCGATGATGCCCGAGCCGCGCGTCAGATCTGGGTATCGGGCACGCGCACCGTGAGGCCATCGAAGGCCGCGGTGATGTTCAGCTGGCAGCTCAGGCGGGAGCCGGGCTTGCGCTCGGAGGCGACGGCGTCGAGCAGCGCGCTCTCCATGTCGTCGGGCGGCGGCAGCAGGTCGATGAAGGCGTCGTCCACGTAGACGTGGCAGGTGGCGCAGGAGCAGCAGCCGCCGCACTCGGCGTCGATGCCGCGCACGTTGCCGCGAATGGCGGTTTCCATCACGCTGGCGCCGACCTTGGCGTCGACGTCGCGCGTGGTGCCGTCCTTGAGGATGTAGTGGATCGTGGGCATTGTTGTTCTTGGGGGCTCGGTCAGAACATGTCGAAGTACTCGCGGTGTTCCCACTCGCTGACTTCGAGGTTGAAGCGGGCGATTTCCGCTTCCTTGATGTGGCAGAGGTAGTCGACGAAGGTCTTGCCCATCTGCGCGTTGAGCATCTCGTCGCGGCGCAGGCAGGCCAGCGCATCGCTCAGGGAGCGCGGCAGCTGCTCGGCCGGCGTTTCGTACGGCGCGTCGGCCGAGGGGCCGGGGTCGGTCTTGTGGCGGATGCCGTCCAGGCCCGAGAACAGCTGCGACGCGAGGTACAGGTACGGGTTGGCCGTGGGCTCGCCCACGCGGTTCTCGATGCGCGAGGCGTTCTGCCCCACGCCGCCGAGCACGCGCAGCATCGCGCCGCGGTTGTCGCGCGCCCAGATCGCGCGGTCGGGCGCGAGCGAGAAGGGGCGGTAGCGCCGGTAGCCGTTGATGGTGGGGCTCGCGAGCGCGGCCGCGCCGCAGGCGTGCGCCTTCAGGCCGCCGAGGTAGTGCATGCCGATCTCGCTCAGGGTCTGGCCCTCGACTTCGGGCATGAACGCGTTCACGCCGTCGCTCTTGCGGCGCAGCGACTGGTGCAGGTGCCAGCCGCTGGACATCACGTTCGGGATCTTCGGTCGGCACATGAAGGTGGCATGCAGCCCGGCGCGCTGGCAGATCTGCTTGATGGCGCTGCGCAGCAGCACCATGGTGTCGGCGGGCATGACGCCGGCGGTGGGGCCGAAGGTCAGCTCGAACTGGCTCGGGCCGAACTCGATCTCGAGCGAGCGCAGCGGCAGGCCGAGCGCGATGAGGTTCGAGCGCAGCAGTTCCATCAGGCCGTCGACGCGGTCGTAGCGCAGCTCGGTCAGGTACTGGTGGCCGTGCGACAGCAGCGACACGCGCGGCGGCTCGCCGGGCTGGCCCGAATCGGCCAGGCCCATGCGCGCGTCGTCGAGCTTGAAGACATGGAACTCCACCTCGAGGCCGGCGATGAAGTCCAGCCCGAGTTCGTCGAGCTGGCGCACCGCGCGCTGCAGGATCTGCCGCGTGGCGAAGGGGCAGGGCTTGCCGTCGGCCATGTAGGCGTCGCACAGGATCCAGCCGGTGCGCGGCGACCACGGCAGTACCTTGAAGGTGGCGGGGTCGGCCACCACGGTGAAGTCGGCGCCGCCCTGCAGGCCTTCGATGGCAAAGCCGCCGCCTTGCGTGAACACCGGGAACACGGTCTTGTGCGAGGTGTCCTTGGCCAGCAGGGTGGACGTGAGGTTCACGCCCTCCCACAGGGCCGAGCGCGCCTCGCCGGCCACCAGCGTCTTGCCGCGCAGGATGCCGTGCTGGTCGGGCCAGGCGAAGCGCACGAGGTCGACCTCGCCGCTGTCGATGCGGCGCACCAGTTCCCTGGCCTGCGCGTGCTGGTCGTCCGACCAGAGGCCGAAACGGTCGACGAATGTGTGGCTGCTCATGGCGTACTCAGGCAGCCAGGCGTGCGCAGGCCCAGTCCGACTTCAGGCGGCGCGCGCGGTCGGCGTCCTGCCAGTAGGCCTCGGTGGCGGCCTCGTCGCTGACGTTGCGCCCGATGCCGTCGATGGACGGCGGGCCGGTCATGGCGCTGGCCTGCGCGGCGTCGATGAGCATCGGCGCGGTCTCGCCGGCGAGCGTGGCCTCGATGGCCTTCACCAGCACGCGGCGGTAGGCAATGATGCCCTTGTCGGTGCTGCCCAGGTGCTCGCGCGTGCGGTCTTGAATGGCGCCCTGCGACTCCACCGCCCACTGGTCGTGCACGTTGATGTCGTCGCCCATGCCGGTGTAGGTCTCGGTGGCCTGTTCCTCGATGCTGTAGCCGTAGTTGTTGCGCTTGTTCTTGCGCGAGGTGTAGTCGGGCAGCTCGTAGAGCTTCAGGCGCTGGTCGCGCATCTGCTGCTTGTCGACCGGGCCGGTGAAGCTGGTGAACACGGCATACCAGTAGCAGTGCGTGTCGTCGACCGGCACGTGCCACTGCGAGATGGTCATCTCGGCGCTCATGGGGATCACGAAGGCCTGCGGGAACACCACGTTGGTCACGCGCACGTGGGTGGTGTCTTCGCTCAGCTTGCGCAGGGCCTTCAGGCGGAAGCCGTAGTCGGTGGGCTCCACGCTGATGTCGGGGCGGTCGTACTCGCGCAGCACCTTGGTGATGGGCATGTCGGAGTCGGCCGAGGCGCCGCGGAACTGCTTGCCGTAGCTCTCGGAGGTGTCTTCGTCCTCGAAGAAGCGGTGCAGGTACGAGGCGTGCGCCGGGTCGATGCCCACTTCGAGCGCCTGCAGCCAGTTGCACTCGAACAGGCCCTTGAACGCGAAGGTGTGGCTGTCGGGCGCGACGAAGCAGTCGAAGTCGGGGAAGGCGGGGGGCTCGCCCTCGCCGATGTACGCGAAGATGGTGCCGGCCTTCTCGACCACCGGGTAGGCCGACTGCTTGATGCGGCTGCACAGCTTGCTGGTGGGCGGCTCGGCCGGGGTTTCCAGGCAGTTGCCCTTGGCGTCGAACAGCCAGCCGTGGAAGGCGCAGCGGATGCCGCCGTTCTCGAGCCGGCCGAAGGCGAGGTCGGCGCCGCGGTGCGGGCAGTCGCGGTCGAGCATGCCGAGCTGGCCGTTCTCGTCACGGAACAGGACGAAGTCCTGCCCCATGAGCTTCACCGGCTTGACCGGGCGCGGGCCCGCCAGTTCGTCGGCCAGGGCCACCGGTTGCCAGTAGCGGCGCAGCAGCTTGCCGGCGGGCGCGCCGGGACCGACGCGGGTGATGAAATCGTTTTGCTCGGCGCTGATCATCGTGCGGGCTCCATCGTGGGTTCTGTGGACTGAGGCTTGCAGGCATTGCATGCAACTGTATGCATTGTCTTGGTGATCCTCGGCCCAGGTCAAACTTTCATCTGCTGATTCGCCCTGTAATGGGGCATGGAATGCCAAAAATCAGGGTTAACGCTGAGCGTAACGTCGGTTTTTGACACTTGATTACACGAAGTGCATGCAACAAGCGAGCCAGCATAAATATGCTGCGTGCAATGGCGGGCGCGTCTCCTAGAATTCGCCGATGGACTCCCAACAATCCCGCGTGCTCGTGCAGCTGCGCGACATGATTCTCAAGGGCGAATTCGTGCCCGGAGAGCGGCTGGCCGAGATCCCGCTGGCCGAGAAGCTCGAGGCTTCGCGCACCCCGGTGCGGCTGGCGCTGGCCAGCCTGGAGCACGAAGGCTGATCGAGCAGTCGCCCTCGGGCGGCTACCAGATGCGCCGCTTCACCTCGCAGGAAGTGGCCGACGCCATTCGCGTGCGCGGCGTGATCGAAGGCTTTGCCGCCCGCCTGCTGGCCGAGGACGGCGCGCCGCGCCAGCTGCTGCGCGACCTGAAGGACTGCCTGGACGCCGGCGACCGCGCGGTGAACAAACCCAGCATGGAAATCGACGACTACGCGGCCTACGTCGAAATGAACGACCGCTTCCACAAGCTGATCCTCGAAGGCTGCGGCAACCTCGCGCTCAAGCGCGTGATGGACATGCTGGGTGGCCAGCCATTCGCCGCGCCGAGCGCGATGCTGCCGATGCAGTCGTCGATGGAAGAGGGCCAGCAGTGGATGCGCCAGGCGCACCGCACGCACCACGCGATGGTGCAGGCCATCGAGCGCGGGCAGGGCTCGCGCGCGCAGGCGCTGGGCGAGGAGCACGTCGAGATCGCGCGCATGAACCTCGACTACGCGCTGGAGCGGCCCGAGCTGGCGGCCGAGCTGATGCCGGGGATTCGCCTCGTTTCCAAGGGGCGCAGCGCCTGAACGATTTTGTCGAACTGCTCAGTCTGTAAAAGACCGAGCGGTATTTCGGCGAGCATGCCGTCTGGTTGACGACGCCCAAGACTAGAATTTCCGGCATGAATGCCGTTTCCCCCGCCAAGAAGACCTCGTTCAAGGAGCAGATGCTCCAGGCCCGCGAAGAGGCCATCGTGCAGACCGCGAACCGGCTGCTGGCCGAAAAGGGCTTCGAGTCGATGACGGTCGACGAGGTGGCGGCCGCGGTGGGCATTGCCAAGGCCAGCCTCTACAAGCACTTTCCCAGCAAGGAAGACCTGGCCGCCGCCGCGATGGTGCGCATCATGCAGCGCACGCTGGATTTTCTGGCGTCGGTGCCGGCCGAAGACAAGCCCATTGCCAAGCTGCGCGCCGTGGTGCGCTGGTCGATGCAGGTGCAACTGGCCGGCGAGATGCCGTCGCTGCCGCACCAGAACTCCACGCTGCGCGCCGCGCTGATGAACAACCGCGCCTACCTCGACCGGCTGGTGACCATCAGCGACCAGCTCGGCGCGTGGATCCAGGCGGCGCAGGCCGACGGCTCGCTAAACCCGAAGCTGCCGGCCATTGCCGTGCTCTACACGCTGTTCGCGCGCGCCTGTGATCCGGTGCTGGGTTTCCTCAAGGCCGGCGGGCTGCAGACCGACGAGCAGATCGTCGAGCTGGTGCTCGCGACCTGCTTCGAGGGCATCGCCTCGCGCTGACCCGGCGGCTCAGCTGTTGAGCACGCGCCGGGGCGTCACCACGGCCTCGACCGCCCAACCGACCGCCAGCAAGCGGTGGTCGGTGTTGCCGATGCCGGCAATCATCAGCCCGACCGGCGCGCTGCCCGCCTCGTGGCAGGGCACCGAGAGCGCGCAGCCGTCGAACAGGTTCACCACCGAGGGGTTGCGCAGCATGCGGCCGTTGATGCGGTAGTAGGTGTCGTCGTCCTTCAGCACCTCGGCAATGGGCGGTGCGGTGTCGGGCGTGGTCGGCATCAGCATCGCGTCGTAGCCGGCGGCGGCCGTGTTGATCGAGCGGATGAACTGGCGGCGCAGCGCCTGCAGCTGCAGGTAGTCGGGCGCGGTGATGGTCTCGCCGGTCTTGATGCGGGCCAGCACGCGCGGGTCGTACTTGGCGGCGCCGGTCTTGATGAACTCGCGGTGCCAGGTGAAGGCCTCGGCGGCGGTGATCATGCCGCGCGGGTTGATGGTCGGCGCCTTCGCGAACTCGAGCATCGGCAGCTCGGTGATGGTGGCGCCCGCGGCGGACAGCTTGGACAGCGCGGCGGCGAAGGCGGTGGCCACGGCCGGCGACAGGTCGTCCTGGAAGAAGGTCTTGGGCACGGCAAAGCGCAGGCCGCGCAGCGGCGGCACCCTGATCGGGCGCGGCAATTCGCCGGCCAGCACGGCGTCGAGCAGGGCGCAGTCTTCCACCGTCCAGGCCATCGGGCCGGCCGAATCGAAGGAGGTCGACAGCGGCAGCACGCCGTCGAGCGGAATGCGCCGCTGCGTCGGCTTGAAGCCCACCAGCCCGTTGAGCGCGGAGGGAATGCGCAGCGAGCCGCCGGTGTCGGTGCCGATGGCGCCGGCGGCCATGCCGTCGGCCACGGAGATCGCGCCGCCGGACGTGGAGCCGCCCGGGATGCGGCCGGTCGCGCGGTCGAACACGTTCTTCGGCGTGCCGTAGTGGGGGTTGATGCCCAGGCCCGTGTAGGCGAACTCGACCGTGTTGGAGCGCCCGATGATGATCGCGCCCGCGCGCCGCAGCCGTTCGACCACGATGGCGTCGCGCGCCGCCGGCGGCTGGCCGGCCAGCACGGTCGAGCCGCCGAGCGTGGTGACGCCGGCTTCGTCGAACAGGTCTTTCAGCGAGATCGGGACGCCGGAGATCGGCGAGGCCGCCGGGCGGCCGGCCTTGCGGTCGGCATCGAGCCGCGCGGCGGTGGCGCGGGCCGTGTCGGCGTGCACGCGGATGAAGGTGCGCACGCCTTCACCGGCGGGGTTCTGGATGGCCGCGAGTGCTTCTTCCACCAGCTGGCTGCTGCTGAGCGAGTTGGCCGCGAGGCGGCGCGACAGCTCGACGATCGACAGCTGGCCCATGGCCTTGCCGCCGGTGTCGGGGGCTTGCGCTGGCGTCTGCGCGAACGCCCTGGGCCAGAAGGAGAGCAGGCCGGTGGCGGCTGCGGCGCCGGCCGACTGTTGCAGGAAAGTCCGACGTTGTTGTTGCTGTTGCGTCATGGCGCTCTCCTCCGGGTGGATGGGTGGGCCTCATGGCAGTCTACACAGCGGGCGGGGCCGGCGCGTTGCAGGCGGTTACTGTGTAACGCCGGCGCGGGTGGTGCTTTTTCAGTGCACCTCGATCAGCAGGTGGGGCTTGAAGCCTTCCTGCTCGCCGTTGCGCGCGTAGCCCAGCGGGTTGGCCACCACGCGGCAGCCGTTCTTCACGTAGTCGGACGGGCAGTGCAGATGGCCGTGCAGCCACAGCTTGGCGTGCGGAAGCAGCGCATCGAGCGCATTGCAGAAACCGGCCGTGCCCGGGGACAGGCCGTAGCGCGGATCGCCGCTGTCCAGGCTGGGCGCGAAGTGGGTGATGGCCACCGTGGTGCCGTCGAAGGGCTCGGCCAGTGCCTGCTCGAGCCAGGCCTGGCAGGCCAGCCCTTGCTCACGCAGCTGCGCGGCGAGGAAGAGTTCGCCGTTACGCATGGTGGCCGCTTTTTCAAGGTAGAAATCGGCCGCGCGCATGGCCTTGCCGCGTTTCTTGAGCGCCTCGGCCAAGCCGTCGGTGGGCTCGGCCAGCGCGTCGAAATCGGCCCAGAGGGTGGTGCCGATGAAGCGGATGCCGTCGATGACGCGGGTTTCGCGCTCCAGCCAGAGAATGTCGAGCTCTTCGCAGAGGGTGCGCAGGCGCTCGTGGGTTTCGTCGAAGTCGACGTTGTCGTACTCGTGGTTGCCCGGCACGTAGACCACGGGGGTCGGCCAGCCGTTGCGGGGCGAGAACCGGCCCAGGCCGAAGTCGGTGTCGGTCAGGCGGGAGCCCTGTTGGTAGGAGCCGATGTCGCCCGCCAGGATCAGCATGTCGGCGCCCGGCACGGGCTCGGCCTGGAAGCGGGGATGGGACTCCAGATGGAGGTCGGACAACAGTTGCAGCTTCATCGTCGGGCCAGTCTAGGTGAATTGCCCCATGCGCGAAGTGCATAAGGTCGGGCTTGCTTTCCTAGGGAAAACCCTTAATCTAAGGACATCAACCACTCAGAGCACGGCCATAAGCCGCGCAACACCATGTTCAGCCTCATCGCCCAAGTGGCACGTTTCTTCCGTTCCTCGACCGTCAATGCCCCGGCCAGCCACGCCGCCGCGCTGATGGAAAGCGCCGACATGCGCGCCGGTCGCGGAGCCCACCACGCGCAGGAACTGCGCGCCGCCGCCTCGGCGTACCTCAGCGTCGTTCGCTGACCTGCGGGCTTCTTCGGTCAGCCGGGCACCTTCTGCCCGAGGACCGATCCGGCGAAAGCCGCGGCTGCCGAGCGCAACAGCGCCGTGCGCAACCACTCATGAGAATGCCCGTGCTGGGCGCGCCGGTGCCAGATGGCGTCGACGTGCACCGGGGGCTGGTCGAAGGGCAGGTCGCGCAGCACCAGTTGGTCGTCGATGCCGGTCACTGTTACAAAGTGGCGCGGCAGCACGGTCAGCAGGTCTGAATTGGCGACCACCCGGCCCGCCGTGAAGAACTGGTTCACCGTCACCACGATGCGCCGCTCGCGCCCCAGCGCGCCCAGCGTCTGGTCGATGAAGCCGTAGGGCCGCCCCGAAAAGCTCACCAGCAGGTGCCGCGCCGCGCAGTAGTCGTCGAGCGTGAGCGGCGCATTCGCCAGCGGATGGCCCCTGCGCATCACGCACACATATTGACCCAGGTAGAGCCGCTGGGTCTCGAACGCAACCCCCACGCCCGACTGCCCGCGCGCCGCGAGGCTGGCGATCACCGCCGGGAAATAGCCGACCGCCATGTCGACCTCTTCGAGCTCGAGCATGCGGCGCGGGTCGCGCGTGGTCAGCGGCAGCACGCGCAGCGAGATGGCGGGCGCTTCCTTTTCAGCGATCTGCACCAGGCCTGGAATGAGCTCGGCCGCGGTGGCATCGGCCATGGCCAGCAGGAAGGTGGTGTCGGCGGTGGCGGCATCGAATTCGCCCGGGGCCAGCGTGTGCTGCAGCTGGCGCAGGGCGTCGCGCACGGTCGGCCAGAGGGCCAGCGCCCGGGGCGTGGGTTCGACGCCGGCGCCCGAGCGGCGCACCAGCTCGTCTCCCAGCACCTCGCGCAGGCGCCGCAGCGCATTGCTCACAGCCGGCTGGGTGATCGACAGGTTGCGGGCGGCGCGCGTGAGGTTGCGCTCCGCCATCACCTCGTCGAAGACGCGGAGCAAGTTGAGGTCGAGCGTGCGAAAGTTGACGTCCATCAGTGCTGTGAATGATAAACATCAGAAAGATAAAGTGGAAACGCACTAGGGTAAGCCCTAATATCACTGCATCGGCCTTGTTCGCCACCACTGTTAGCAACATCCCAGGAGGGATACATCATGACCAGCTTCGTTCACGTTGACCAACCTACCGTCCACCCCGGCGTGCGTCGCGCCGAAGTCCTGTTCGGCCAGATCCAGGCCGCACGCGCCGGCGCCAACGGCGCCCGTCCGCTCATCGCCCTGCTGATCGTCGCCCTGCTGATCGTCGCCATCGCGGCGGCCGTGCTGGTGGTGACCGACGTCCTCGTCTCCAACTGGAGCGAAGGCGGCCTGCTCGCTGTCTGGACCGTGTTCTGTGTTGCCGCGATCGCTTTGTTCGCGGTGTTTGCCGGCTCGGTCCGCAAGACCGGCATGGCTGGCCTCTGGCGCGCTGCTTCAGAGCGCCGTGCCGCGGCACGTGCCGATGCCCGTTTCCTGGAAACCGCCAAGAACGATCCGCGCGTGATGCAGGAACTGCAAGCCGCCGTGTGGCGCCAGCAATCGGAAGGCGCCGTGCCTGCCGCCGAAGCCGCCAAGATCGATGCGGTGGCTCGCGCGAACAGCTCGCGCTATTACTAAGACTGAGCAGCGATCTGCTGAATGAGAAAGCCGCCTTCGGGCGGCTTTCTCATTTGTGAGAGGTACATACAGCTCTTTGCCTGGAGTAGGGGAGTCGACAAGTCGGCTCTATATAAGAAGCCGACGTCGTTCCCTGGGGCTCGCTGCGCCAAAGTGAAAAAAGTCACGGGAGTTTGACGATGTCAGAAAAACCGTTGTATGATCGAAGGCTCGGCTGACAACGCATTCATGTGTTTCAAGCGATCAGGCTCTCCGGGGTTT